>JALNXZ010000109.1 GCA_023230125.1 Bacteroidales bacterium
TTACGGCAATATCCTGTTTGGAGCCGGAAAGCAATTCGTTTTGACGCATTTGGATCGGTTGCTGGAATTCGAATTTCACACCAGCCAACGGAACCAGTGTCTCCTGCATTTTCTCAACCAGTTCTTCTCTATTTTCAGCACTCGTCCATTCACTTTTATCTTTTAGAGTGATGATATAATCTCCTGTCTCCATCGGCGTCGGATCTGTCGGAATTTCTCCTGCTCCAATTTTACAAACGGTATGTTTTATTTCAGGAAAGTTTTTGAGTAGTATTTTGTTCGCATTTATTACCTGTTCTACCGTATTTGACAGCGAACCTCCTTGCAAGGTGATTACTCCTGCCGCAAGATCCCCTTCTTCCAATTGAGGGAGGAACTCTCCTCCCAACCCATTGAATATAAACAAGCTGATGACAAACAATGCAATGGTGGAAAGAGTTACAGACCTTTTATGCTTTAAGGAAAAAAGAATGGCCGGGTTGTATATTTTTTGAAACCACTTCATCAATTTATCTGAGAAATTCGGTTTATGCTCGGTGTCCTTACTCAAAAACAAGGATGAAATCATAGGTACATAAGTCAAAGAGAGGATCATAGCTCCAATCAATGCAAACGATACAACCTGAGCCATTGGGCGGAACATTTTACCTTCAATACCCACAAGGGCCAATATCGGGACATAAACGATCAGAATAATTATTTGTCCGAAAGTGGCACTACTCATCATCTGTTTGGCAGACTCAAATACGTTTTCGTTCATTTGATGTTTTGTAAGCCTTTTAATCCCAGGATGGTGCGTTTTGCTCCTTGTTACTCGATGGACAACACTTTCTACGATGATGACCGCACCGTCCACAATCAATCCGAAGTCAATAGCCCCCAAGCTCATCAGGTTTCCGGATACTCCGAAAAAGTTCATCAACGAAATGGCAAAAAGCATGGAAAGCGGGATAACAGACGCTACAATCAGCCCAGCCCTCATATTGCCCAGGAACAAGACCAAAATAAAAATGACAATCAAGGCTCCCTCGATCAAATTTCTTGAGACCGTACCAATAGCGCGTCCTACAAGGTCTGTACGATTTAGGAAGGGCTCGATTTTAACCTCTTCGGGCAATGACTTTTGAATAGATTCCACACGTTTTTCTACGTTTTTGATCACTTCATTGGCGTTTGCCCCTTTCAGCATCATAACAACACCGCCAACTGCTTCGGTCGTATCTACAACAAAAGCACCATAACGTGTTGCGCTGCCATATTGCACAGTTGCCACATCCCGAATTAAGACAGGAATACCTGAAGAATTGCTTTTAACCACTATTTTTTCAATATCTTCCAACGATTTTACCAATCCGATGCCACGGATAAAATAAGCAGTCGGCTTTTTATCGATATAGGCACTTCCTGTATTTTCGTTGTTTCTCTTGAGCGCATCAAAAATATCAGTAAGGGTCAAATTTGTTCCCCTGAGTCTTTCCGGATTGATCGCAATTTCATATTGTTTCACAAAACCACCATAGCTGTTAATATCAGCCACACCGGGAGTGCCAAGCATCTCCCTGCGTACTACCCAATCCTGAATAGTCCTCAAATCCATCGGGTTATATATATTCTCAAATCCTTTATCTACGGCAAGACGGTATTGGTATATTTCACCCAATCCGGTTGAAATAGGAGCCAGTTCGACTTTGGCTACTCCAGCAGGAATCATTTCTTCTGCTTCTTTGAGTCGTTCACTCATTTGTTGTCGTGCCCAATAAATATCAACGTTGTCTTTGAACACAACTGTGGTCACGGATAAACCCAAGCGAGAAATGGAGCGAAGCTCAATAATATTTGGGATATTGGCAACGGCTACTTCAATAGGCGCAGTAATAAATCTTTCTACTTCCTGTACTGCCAAAGATGGGGCAAGCGCAATAACCTGCACCTGGTTGTTGGTTATATCCGGTGTTGCATCAATAGGCAACCGGGTTAAAGAGTATATACCCCAACCAATTAGTGCAACAATAAATAGCCCAACAATAAATTTATTTTTTATTGAAAAATAGATGATACGTTCTATCATATCTAAATAGATTGAAAGTTAATACAGGCTCAACGGTTTCCAGATAACTGAAAAGCATGAACATAGAAAAATCTAAAGAAAAAATACTGTATTAGCTTAATTTCGGCGGTTGCCAGATAGAAGTATAATTATAAGAATCAAAGTCAGAAAGATAGGTACAAATCTGTAATTGCGGAATGGAATAACATTTAAAATCGATGGCGAAATCCTGGCAACAGACGGGATTCACACAACAATTACAGGTACAGAAGGGAGAACAGCAATCTATATCGTTTTGATGGTCAGCGTGTGCATGTCCAACCTGCTCCACTTGACCGGCAATTGGTTCCATGAGTCCATCACCGCATGGCACACACGTCAGGAACAAAATATAAATTGACAATATAAAAGCTATGGTTCTCATTCGGAATGACAAATGTAACAATTATGTTCAAAAGAAAAACCTATTTTTCTTTTTTTATCAGCAAACACAATCCGACGAAAGTAAACAAAGCGTTCAATATCAATCGCTCGTGACTGAACTCATAACCATTGAACCACACTTTGGAATTTATATCGAAAACAAAGCACAAAATTGGCGATGCAATAGCAACCCAAGGCACGTAACGGTCTTTTACCTTCTTCTTTACAAATATCCCGAATACAAACATTCCGAGTAGTGGTCCATAGGTATAACTTGCTATTTTATAAACGGTATCGATGACCGAAGCATTGTTCAGAATGTTGATGATGAAAATAACCGCAGCCATAACGACCGCCATCGCAACATGCACTTTTATGCGGATAGAAGACACTTCTTTTTCGGTTTTTTTCTTCGGAGTTTCTAGAATATCAATAACAAACGAAGTAGTCAGAGCAGTGAGTGCCGAACCTGCTGCTGCATAAGCCGCCGAAATCAACCCGACGATAAATAGAATACTCACAATGACAGGAAAGTAACCCCCTGTGGCAAGGAAAGGAAAAACTTCATCGCCTTTATCGGGCAATGCAATGTTGTTTTTAGTGGCAAAAGTATAAAGCAAAACGCCGAGTATCAAAAAAAGCAAGTTGATAAATACTTGCAAGAGGCCTCCCGTAATCATGTTTTTCTGCGAATCGCGGGAATTTTTGCAACTCAGGGTTTTTTGCATCAAATCCTGGTCCAATCCCGTGGTGGCTATCACTGTGAAAACGCCTGCCAAAAACTGCTTAAAAAAGTAACGTTTGTCGTTCACATCGTCAAAAAAGAAAGTCTTCGACATGTCCGATTCTTTTATAATATCCAATAAATTCCCTCCTAGATTATGGACAATATAGTAGATACACAATCCGACGGAAACAATCAGACTGAAAGTTTTTAGCGAATCCGTCCATATCAGCGACTTAACCCCACCCCGAAAGGTGTAGAGCCAAACAATGCCAACCGTGAAAATCAGGTTCAAAACAAAAGACAGGTGAAGTGGCTCGAAAACAAGCAGTTGCAGTACCACGCACACAATAAACAGCCTGATAGATGCGCCCAGCATTTTGGAAACGAAAAAAAACCACGCACCGGTTTTGTAGGTTGACATTCCGAAACGATTCTCCAAATACTCGTAAATAGAAACCAGGTTCATCCGGTAAAACAGCGGAATCAGCACAAATGCTATAAGCAACTGCCCAACGGCAAAGCCCAGCACCATTTGCAGATAAGAGAATCCGCTTCCAGCTACCATTCCCGGTACGGAAACAAAGGTAACCCCCGAAATGGCTGCACCGATCGTGGCAAACGCTACAACATACCACGGCGATTTTCGATTACCGGAGAAAAAACCGGCATTGTCGGCTTTCCGGCCTGCAAAATAAGAAATGCCAAACAGAACGGCAAAATAAATGACAATGGTAAGTAATATGAATGTTGGAGACATAAATCAATTATAGATTTTTAATAAATATCAGAAGACAATCACTTATTCAATTACTTCATTGTAAATTTAACGCTATGGATGATACAATAAATACGGTTTGCGTTGTTCTTTGAACTTTTCCACATCGCCGGCCCACATTGCCTTGATTTCACCGGCGCTTTTTCCCTGCATAATCATATTTCGAACATAACTTACACCCATCAGATTTTCAAAAAAGGAACGAAAGAAATAGTTATCCATATTCAAGTTTCGGTAAGCATCAATCAGATACGTCAAATCAAGGCCTTTCTCCCTGATTTTCTCATCGGAAAGCGTGCTGAGGTTAACGCCGTAACACAAGCGGTCTTTTTGCGGCGGCTCTTTTGCCGACGGCATACTGCGCGGTGTAAAAGTAAAATCGTAGTTTCGCATGTTGGGGTGTCCGTAAACCTGGAAGGGTAAATCCGTCCCGCGTCCCAAACTGACTGGTGTCGCTTCAAAATAGCAAAGCGACGGGTAGAGGTAAATGGCCGTCATGTTGGGCAGATTGAATGACGGAGAAATGGGTAGCCGATACATGGTTTGATGCGTATAATTCAAACAGGGGATGACCTTCAAGCTGCAAATACGCCCCTTGGGAAGCCACTTCTCACCATTGACCATCAACGCAAGTTCGCCGAGTGTAAGCCCATAAACCACAGGTATGGGCAACCAACCGACACCCGATTTATATTTCATATCCAAAATGGGGCCATCCACGTAATGCCCATTCGGATTAGGACGGTCCAGAATCAGTACCGACTTGTGATTTTCTGCACAAGCGTCCATCAATTTAACCATCGTGATATAATAGGTATAAAACCTCAAACCGACATCTTGAATGTCAACAACCAAAATGTCGAATTTTCGCATCGAGGCCTTGCTCGGTTTGCCGCTGTTCCCATCGTAGAGCGAAAGGATAGGCACACCGGTTTTCTCGTCAATTGAACTTGCTACATGGTCGCCGGCACCGGCATCGCCCCGAAAACCATGTTCAGGCGAAAAAATGGCCGTAACCGCCATTTTATTTTCAATCAGAATATCCAAAATATGTTTTCCGTTCACTATTCCCGTATGGTTGGAAAAAAGTGCCACCCGTTTCCCTTTTAATAAAGGAAAATAAGCATCAGTCTGCTCCGCCCCGACAACGACCGGGGATTGCTGCGCCTGAATGAAAAATACACAACATGAAAAATAAAGGAATAGGAGAAGTTTTTTTTTCATAAAAAATAATGAATAAAAAAAACAGGAGTTGCTAACTTAGCACGGACACAGATTCAATCTCTGTGTTTTCTGTGTGCGAAGTTAAATATATCAATCAAACAAACAAAACTATTGCTGATTTTTCGGAACTGTTGTAAAGACTTCGGATGGTGGCATACATAAAAATAATAAACAACCTAAGAAAATGAAATAAAAAAAACCGCTGTAAATACATGATTTACAGCGGCTAGGATATTTTTACAAACCCTTGTTTGTGGGATTTATTTTACTTCTTCAAATGTAATATTAGATGATAATCAATTAGTTGCAATTATATGTTGCAAATATGTTGCAAATATGCAATCAGTAAATATAAAAATTATACTACTGATAATTAGCCATTTAGTCTTATTCTAATAAGTATTGATAAACAACAGAAATGAGGCATAAATATACTTCATTTTTGATAGATTTAGTTTACAGATTTGTGAGATCATTGTGTGCTGTA
>JALNXZ010000111.1 GCA_023230125.1 Bacteroidales bacterium
CCTGGTGTCAGGGAGACTCTGTTCTCGTTATTTTTAATCTCTTTAGGAATTCCAATAATCATAATGGTAGTAGTTTAAGGTAAAACAGGGCGAAATATACCATATCTTTTTACATCTTGTATCTCAAAATACAAAAAAAATATCAAGTGTATAGGGATTTGCAAATAAGGAAGAAGCATCTGAATTTTAGTGTTTGGCTTTTATTTCATTATTGCCGCAATAACCTCAGATTTCAACTCGTGAGGGGCACCCTTGCTATTGGCTAATGGTTGGCAATTGTCAGCCCCCATAACGGACTTGCACCGTCAAGTGATGCGCCATGCGTGACGCACTAACAAAAAAGCCCTACAAATTACTGGATTTTTAGGGCTTTACGCTTTTGGAAAAGGTGGCTATGATTACTTTGAACTTAATATTTTCTTCAAATCACCAATTAATAATTGAGTATGTAAAACGGCTCCTTGATAAGTCAAATGAAATGGAGTATCAAAAAATAAAGAATCATTAAAAACATAATTCTTAGCTGGAATAAAGGTCTTAATATTATATTTCTGAAATATTGAATCTATTCGCATTATATCACCTTTTGTATTTTTAAAGGTCGTTTCAGATAATGCAGGTGGAAAAAACAAAACATTGACACCCTTACTTTTCATTTCATTTATTTTATTGATATAATGATATATAACTTTATAATTAATGCCACCCTCTCCAAAATTTTCAAATTGGGCATATGATTTATTCCCTTTATTCCAATGAGCAGTAACATCCCCATATTGATTAAATGCGGACTTTCTGTATATTGTCTCATATTCTGGTAATATAGCAAAAACCAGCATATACTCTAATTTGCTTTTTAGGAAAGCTGGTGTATTTGTAAGAATACATTTAATCTGGTCGTAATTGTTGATATATTTATAGATATATTTTGGTGAAATATAAAACAAATCAGCCAATGGTTGTCCTCCAAAAGCTGTTATACCAAAAAAATGGGTATACTCAGGGCATAATACAACTACATCTCCTTTCCTTACTCTATCTGCAATATTATCAATAATGAAATTCAACCCCAGACCAGCATGCAAGCCGCTATTGATAACCTTAACTCCTAAGGAGTCTTCTATCTCTTTTGAATCAAAACCAAAAGCAACATTTGATCCTCCAACCAATATGATTGCTGGCTCCGTTCTATTTATCAAAGTAGAGTCTTTGACAAAAAACGCTCTATTATAACCATCTTTATTATACGGTGTAACCATACCAATGACTATAATTGCAAGTAAAAGGCAAAGAATAAAAAATATTATTTGTTCATTGAATTTCTTCATAACAGTACTTTAAAACTGGAAATAAATAAATGGTTGATTTGTTTTGAAAAAGAGGAAGCAAACAAAAGACAATATTAAATATATGGCCCATCTCATTGCTTTGCTTTTACCACATGATTGTAAACCAAAATCATTTCTTCTATTTACCCATTCAAATAATATCAAAACTGCAATAGCTAAGAAGCCTTCTAAAAGGTTCAGCAGTTGGAATCCCCTTATATTTGGCATAGAAAATAACGATATAGAGAAGATTTCCTTAATATATAAGAAAGCATCATGAACTGAAGCAGATCTAAATATGATCCATCCGAAAGTAGCCAAAAAGAATGTTCCAAGAATATTTAAGGTTTCATGTGCATTAGGAAGAAGTCTCCCTTCGCCGGCTACTTTCGGCAATTTTTTCTTTTTTCTCAGAACAAGAGGTAAAAATAATAATCCATTATATATACCCCATAATATAAAGGTCCAATTGGCTCCATGCCACAATCCACATATAGTAAACACAACCATTGTATTAAAGAAATGTCTTGACTTACTACAACGGTTACCTCCCAACGGGATGTAAATATAATCGGTCAACCAACTGGTCAAAGACATATGCCACTTTCTCCAGAATTCGGATATATTTCTTGAAAAGTAGGGATAGTCGAAATTTTTTGCAACATTAAAACCCAATATTTTTGCAACCCCAATTGCCATGTCTGAGTATCCTGAGAAGTCAGCATATATCTGGAAGGTATAAAGGATTGCTGCCAAAAATAAGGTACTACCTGCTTGATTGGAATAATCGGCCCAAATACCATTTATGATAGGAGATAGATTATCGGCTATAACCATTTTCTTAAACATACCCCAAAGTATCTGCCGCAAGCCATCTACAGCCATTTCGTAATTGAATGGCCGCTTCTTCTCCAATTGAGGTATAAACTTCTGAGGTCGATCGATAGGGCCGGATAGTAGACAAGGAAAGAATGCCACAAAAGTGCTGAATGTTACAATGTTTCGTGTTGGTTCTATCGTCCCTCGATTTACTTCTATTACATAACCAATAAGCCGGAAGATAATGAAACTAATGCCGATAGGAAGAATGATATTAAACGTTTGAACGTTGGTCTGTAATCCTATCGAATTAAACATCTCCGAAAAAGAAGCAACAAAGAAATTCAGATATTTAAAATATAGTAATAAAATCACGCCAAAAATAATTCCGATTGTAGAAATTAATAAGCCAGCATTTTTATTCCCCTTAACCTTAAAATGTGAAATACCTAATCCAAGATAGTAATAAACTAATGTGGTAACGATGAGTAACGGAAGCATTTTCAAATCCGCATATCCATAAAAAAAATAACTGGCAAACAACAAGAATGCATTCTGTGCTTTAGATTTTTCTTTCAATGGAAAGTAGTAAATAAAGAAAATTACTACAAAAAATAGGAGAAATTCTATGGAATTGATGGACATATATGTGTTTTTGTGTATAAGATTTTATAGAAACATCAAACTGAATATTTATAAATCATTTATCTATAGGTGTTTATAAATATGCAAATCACTAAAATTTATGTTCATGCAAAATTATGAATTAAATTTCTTTTCTAACTATTTCCGTATATAATAATTATCTGAACTTTATTTCTTTCTTAAAAAGAGAGGAGTAAATTCTGGGGATGGAATTACGTTGTATACAACGTAAATAATAAGAAAGCACAGCGTGAAAGAATTATTTTTGTTTATAAAGTTTGTCAGCCGTAGTATCAAAATATCGCCTTAACAACAAGCATTTGTTCTATCAATGGGTTGGTCAATACGTTGGAAAGCCTTTATTTTTGTCCGAACCCAAAGGAACGGACTTGGATATGAAAAAGCAGAAAGACAACCTTGATGCCCTGTCCGATCAAGAGAAGGACTTGCATTTCCTCATCTTGTATGTAAATTAGATACTTATTTAATTTACATACAAACATGCCGGCCTCAATATGTGAGCTTTTATTTAATTGAGTAAACACATTGCCTATGTTTACAAAACAAAACAAGATAAGAAATAAATATTTCTGCATATATCACCTCCTTTTTGTTGATGCGTGTATGTGATTATCATGACCAGATATAGTAATCTTTTTCCCTGCTTTTTCCTGAATGTTTGGTCCATAATTTTCTCTCAAATTTGGATTCTTTTTCATTCCATTCTGAATAGCATCAACATGTTCATGCGAATTTGAATTCCTCACTGACACACCATTCACTATATCAATATCAAACGCTCTTCCCCCATTTGATACATAATGAGCACTTGTTGAAGAGTGTTTTCCCGTTGTGGTTGTTGAAGCATCGATAGAGATAATATTTGCCCCAGAGTTATTTGCCTCATTTACCCCTGTAATCAATAAACTAACAGCATCTTTTGACAATGCCTTATCTCCATTACCTCCAGTTGGGCTATTATAATTAAAAGTTACATGAACTTTGGTGCCATCATCTGTAACGAATGTTTTGGGAATATATTGACCTCCTTCAACATTAAACCTTGGACTAGCATCTGTTACCTTTGCAACATCATTCTGATTATAGTCAATCCGAACGCCATCTTTATAACTACTATATGTTTCTCCAATATTTCTATAAGTTTGATTATTATACGAAACAGAATTTACATTTCCTTCTTGCCAGAAAGCAGCTCCAGATTCATCATGCCTATACCAATCCCTTCCATCCTGATCCACAAACTTCACTGGATTATTGACACAATACACATACGAACCAATGTTCGGATATTTCTCCCCCAACGGATCCACACTCATCCACACACTAATTTTTTACATGCCTCAAATGTAACTATAAACCTATATCAAGATTAGCTGCTCTCTTTGCCAATATATTACCTAACATCGTATCTTTTGGGACATATACCCCATTTAAATATAAAGTACTGAGCGTATTTAAAGCATTATATTCATTTAAATTTGCCCCTTCTTTCAAATATTTCAACGCAAGTTCTTTTGTTTTTTCATCTATACTCCCCACTTTATTGTTATGCTCAAATATTTCTGTTAAACATCTATATACATTAAAAAAAGCCGGAGGATAGCAATATTTATTTGCCATAATTATAGAATAAAACAAGAATTCCCCTTTTGAATAATTAACATTAAAATATCTAATTGATAATTCTTCATATGCTAAAGTATCGCCTTTAGTCAAAACATTTTTCTTTAATTCTTCAATTGATGGGCCAAAATCATTCATTGATTTTGCAGTCATAAGCAGTTTTATTTCTTTTTCTCTCTCAGAACGAAAATATAAATATCCTGACACAACTCCTAAGAAGAATAGGCAAACTCCTAAAGTGTAATATTTTTTTTTCATAATCGTTTTTTGAAAAATTGTTTAATTTTATTCCAACTTGAATCAAATTCTTTTGTTCCTACTTTTGAATCTCCTGTGTAAGTATTTGTACGATTTCCATTTTCAAACTGCCAAAAATCGCCATATTCTGCACTAACAATTTTACCATTCTTATCTCTTTGTTCTTTCATAGAACCTAGTTCAACACCATCGGATGTAACAACAATATTTTCATTTGGGGCAATAATTATTGTGTTTTTTATTTTACTTCCTTCTCTAGCAAATGAGGCAGCGTTTTCTGAGGTCTCTTTTCCCGTTTCACAAGAATGTAAAACAATCATTATTTTCTCTTCTTTATTTCTCTTTTGCCAAACCTTACTATTCTTATCCAAAAAACCTTGTAAACCTTTTGCATCCGAAATTAAATGAACTTTTCCTTTTTTATCATAGTAAGCAAAAGCATTTTGATTACCATGAGCATAAATGTTAATTACTTTCGGATCCTCATTTAACTTCATCTTTGTTACTGCTTTTAAAAGAGGAGAATTATCAGGGTTGCTCTTATCCAATCCATTAATAATTTCGCTTCCGTTTGGATCTACAAACTTGACGGGGTTGTCGTAGCAGTACACATACGAACTCACTCCCGGATACTTTTCCCCCAACGGATCCGCACTCAACCACACGCCTGTCCTCGGATCCATGTACCTTGCTCCATAATAGTACAACCCCGTCTCTTCGTCCAACTCTTTGGCATTGAATTTATAGGGTGTGTTCCAGGTATTGTTGCGTTCTTCGATAAAGACCTCACCGAAAGGTACATACTCGAGGTGCTGCACAATATTGCCGTCTAAGTTAGTGATTAGACTCGAACTTCCCAAATGATCGGAATGATAGAAATACTGCAAGTTTTCGTTGCTGTTGGGAGCCGATGTATAGAAGCCTGTTCCGGCATGGTCGGTGCCATGGTATGTGACG
>JALNXZ010000110.1 GCA_023230125.1 Bacteroidales bacterium
ACTACGTGAATGATGCGAAAGATTGGATACAATTGGCAAAACAAGACAAGCGTTTTACTCAAATTGTTTTAATTGGACACAGTGAAGGTTCGTTGATAGGCATGCTGGCTGCTACCAAGGCTGATAAGTTCGTTTCGGTGGCAGGTCCCGGACAGTCCGCGAATATTCTGCTGAAAGAGCAATTAAAGGCTCAACCCCAGGAATTTCAGGATTTATCTTTTCCTATTATTGACAGTTTGGTTGTTGGGAAAAAAGTGGATAATGTCAACCCGATGCTGAAATTTCTATTCCGTTCAAGCGTGCAACCTTATATGATTTCATGGTTCAAGTATGATCCACAAACCGAGATAAAAAAACTGACCATTCCGATACTCATCATTCAAGGTACGAATGACGTTCAGGTCAGTGTTGATGATGCCAAACGACTTTCTGCAGCTAGCCCTGAATCAAAACTGCTGCTCATGGACAAGATGAATCATATATTAAGGACAGTGGAAGGTGACAGGCAAGCCAATCTTGCAACTTACAACAATGCTGATTTGCCTTTGGCAGAAGGACTTGTAAAAGCAATAACAGATTTTATTTTGAAAAAATAATACAACACTCTTTTACATCAAATTGGGGGTACAGAACCTTTGTGTTGTAAAGGGGTTATGTTTAATATTTCTAATCCCTAACCAAAAAATCAGGTTTCTCCGAAAAAGTCAGATCTATCGGTGTTGTATTTTGATTCCATCAAATTAGTTCTGACGTCCAGCAGTGCTTGAACTGTAAAGTCTATATCTTCTTTTGTATGTAAAACGGTTGGAAGGAAACGTAACAACAGTTGCCCTTTCAGTACAAACGGATAAACCAGGATCGGGCAGAAAATGTTATAATTTTCACGCAGATCGATGACCAGGTTCAAGGCTTCATAAATGGTACAGGGGAGAAATATTGGGACAACGCAAGCATCAGAGGCCCCTGTGTCAAATTCGTACTTCTTAAGCTGTTTCCGAAAATAGTTGGTCTTTTTGCGCAAATCCTTGAGCAATTTGACATGATCATGCAAGTATTCAAGCCGTTTGATCATACCGGCTACATAAACAATCGGCAAGGCTTTTGATTGAATCTGGGTGCGGGTACGGTATCTTAAATAGGTCATGATATATTCAGGCCCGGCAGCAAATCCTCCAAGTGAAGCAAATGTTTTCGAAAAGGAGCCTAGATAAATGTCAATATCATCGTTTACCCCGAAATACTCTCCAGTTCCTGCACCTGTTGCCCCTTCAATACCAAATCCGTCGGCATCATTAACCAATAAACGGAATGGATATTTATTTTTCAACTTGACAATTTTGTCCAACTTGGCATATTCTCCGATGGTGCCAAAAACGCCATGGGTTATGACCAGAATACCTCCAAGAGCTTCTTCTACCAGAGATACAGCCTTGATAAGCTGTTTTTCAAGACTATCCATGTCATTATGCTGAAAGACAATATGCTTGCCAAGATGCAGACGAATACCGTCTATCAGACATGTATGAACCTGTGAATCGTAAACGATGATGTCATTTCTTCCACAAAGGGCATCGACAATAGAAGAAAAGCCTTGATACCCATAATTGAGCACGAAGGCGTCCTCCTTTCCTGTGAATTCAGCCAGTATGGACTCCAGTTTTTCATGCATACTGGTCTGACCAGACATCATGCGGTTTCCAACAGGGTAGGCGAGGCCCCACTTATTAACGTATTCTTCGTCTGCACTCTTGATCTCGCTGTTATTTGCAAAGCCAAGGTGGTCGCTGATGTTCCAGTTGAGAACCTCTCGTCCACGAAATTTCATGCGAGGTCCCAGAGGCCCTTCCAGTTTTGGATAGGTAAAATAGCCATGTAACTGTCTAGCCAATTTTGAAGCCGGCTCTTCAGTAGTTCGAATACGTTCGAATAAATCCACTTTGCAATTAGTTTTGTATGCAAATCTAATAAATATATTCAGAAGCTGTTCCACTTTCATCTATGGGATGAGAAAAAAAATATTATTTTTGCCTGTGGTTATTTTCGCATAAGCGTAAGGGCTTCACTTTCTGCTCAAAAAGAGGGGTGGAAATATTTCTTAATTTACTTTTGACTACTGACTATAGAATGAAATTGAAACACTTTTTGAAGAACCACCTTGCTATCATTATTCCTTTTTCAGTAATCCTGATTTTTGGAATCGTTCTACTTCTTACTTATTCAAAAATTGATATACATCTGTATATCAATAAACATAACTCAGCTTTCTTCGATGAATACTTTAAGTATATGACTGAATTTGGTGCCTTCATACTTATTGCCCCCATCATCATCATCATGGCTTTGTTCAAATATCGTTATGCCTTGATGGCAATAGCTTCTTCTGTATTAGCCTCATTGATTGTTCAGATATTGAAAAGAATTTTTTATACGGATTGCCCAAGACCTAAAGTCGTTTTTCAGGATATTTATGATTTGCACTTTGTAGAAAATGTACACCTTCATAGTAGCCACAGCTTTCCTTCAGGCCATACGGCTGGAGCATTTGCCCTTTTTATGGTACTCGCTTTGATCAACAAACGTCCGGTCTGGCAATTCTTATTTCTGATGATGGCTGTGTTGGTGGGGTATTCCAGGATGTATTTGTCCCAGCACTTCTTGATAGATGTGGTAGTAGGTTCAGTAGTGGGTACTGCTTCTGCCTTTACTTGTTACTTTTGGCTTAACAGTTCCAGATTTAGTAATAAAATTTTTTTGGATCAATCTATTTTGACTTCTCTGAAGTCAATGAAACATTAATGCTTTCAATGTATTGAAGTATTTCTTTACCACCTTTATTCTTCTCTGAAGAAGTCTGGAACATTACAGGTAGTTCCTCCCAGGTCTCAAGAAGACTTTCCTTGTATTTTCGGATGTTGCTTCCGAGTTCGGCTTGGGTAATCTTGTCCGTTTTTGTGAAGACAATGGCAAAAGGAATTTCATTTTCTCCCAAAAATTCCAGAAAATCCAGATCAATTTGTTGAGCCTCGTGTCTTGAATCGATCAAGACAAACAAGCATGCCAATTGTTCCCGTTTGAGTACGTAGTCGGTCACTAATTTATGGAGTTCTTCCCGCATCTTTTTGCCGATCTTGGCAAAGCCGTAACCGGGAAGGTCAACAATATACCAGGATTGGTTGATCAAAAAATGATTGATCAGTAAAGTCTTTCCAGGTTTTGAAGAAGTCTTTGCCAAATCCTTTACACCGGTCAGCATGTTGATCAAAGATGATTTACCGACATTGGAACGTCCGATGAAAGCATATTCAGATAAACCGTCCTGAGGGCATCCTGAAAGTTTTGCATTGCTGATGATGAAAGTTGCACTATGAATTCCCATATACTGATTTTTTAAAAGACGAAAACCACAGGCCGCTGAAAGTGAGCAAGCCGTTAAACATTAAAAGTTCATACCCGAATTGGTATCCGAAATACCTGCTTGAGAATATTTGTAGTAAATAACACAAGATGGGTGAAGATACAGCTATAATCGGAATGTATCGATCATTTGCGACAATTTTTGTAAAAAGGCCAAAACCATATAATCCGAGCAAAGGACCATACGTATATGACGCCATGATGTAGATTGCATCGAGGAGGGTTGTACTGTTGGCCGCTCGGAAAATAAAAATGATGACAATAAAAAGCATAGCTATAAAAAGATGCACCTTTTGTCTAGTCTTTACGTCATTTTCTTTTTCCAGGATATCGACGCAAAAAGAAGTGGTCATGGAAGTCATGGCCGTATCCGCACTTGAAAATGCAGCAGAAACGATGCCAATCATAAACAGAATCGTTACTGTAGTGTTCAGGAATCCCTGGGTGGCCAACATGGGTAAAACTTCATCTGAGGAATCGGGCAGGATGATTCCTTTCTGTGAGGCAAAAATGTACATTAAAGTACCAAGCGACAGAAAAATAAAGTTAACAGGTATAAAGGCAAAGCCATAGAAGTACATGTTCTTTTGAGCTTTTTCCAGTTTATTGATGGTTCGGTTTTTTTGAATCATACCCTGATCCAGACCAGTCATGACCAGAGCAATGAAAATGCCGCTGAAAAATTGTTTAAACACATGTTGTTTGCTTCCCCAATCAGACCATTCCACCAGATTGAAATATTTGCTGGAACCAACCGTCTTGACCATTCCTGCAACATCCAGATTCATGGCTTTTCCCAGTTGAAATATAATCAACACCAACGCTCCAATCATACAAAGAGATTGAAGTACATCTACCCAAACGATGGTCTTGATTCCACCTCGGAAGGTATATAACCAGATCATCAAAATAAGTGCAATGACCGTCACGCCAAAAGGTACGTTCCAATTGCTGAAGATGGATTCATGTAAGATCAGCGCGGCAACATAAACCCGGATTGAAGCACCTATAGCCTTGGAAAGCAGGAAAAACCAGGCACCGGTCTTATATGCCCCCTTGCCATACCGTTCCTTGAGGTAGATATAGATACTGGGGGCATTCAGGCTATAGTAAATGGGCAACAATACCTTGGCAATCAGAATATAACCCACAAAGAAACCGACGACAGTCTGCATATACAAAAAGCCGTTGTCCCTGACCATTCCAGGAACAGATACAAATGTGACTCCTGAAATGGAGGTGCCTATCATTCCTATAGAAACGACGTACCAAGGAGACTTCTTGTTGCCGGTGAAAAAACCATCGTTCCCTTTTTGCTTTCCTATCACTGCTGAAATAAGCATCAACAAGCCGAAATAACCAAGCAATATGACAAAAATCCATGCTCCGTTCATCATGGCCGCAAAGTTAATATTATTTCCTTTAGGTTTGTCGGAATGGCATTTTGATGTATATTTGTATCAAAGCTAAAGTCTGATCACAATGAATCAATCGTATCCTTCTGTTTTGCTCGAGGACGCTGTCAATGAATTTTCAAAGCTTCCCGGAATAGGAAAGAAAACAGCTCTGCGTTTGGTTCTGCACTTGTTGAGACAGTCAGAAGATCAGGTGACTACTTTTGGAAATGCTGTGATACATCTCAAACAAGAAGTTCATTATTGCAATACCTGTCACAATATCTCAGATTCTGAGCTGTGCAATATTTGTGCTGATGATAGACGTGATCATCGACTTGTTTGCGTAGTTGAGAATGTTCGGGAAGTAATGGCAGTCGAAAATACAGGTCAGTATTCAGGTATTTACCACGTACTTGGTGGCCTGATTTCTCCCATGGACGGCATTGGCCCTTCGGATTTGGAGATTGAGAGTCTGGTTGAACGTGTACGAAAGGATGAAGTAGATGAAATCATTTTGGCTTTGTCAGCAACGATGGAGGGAGATACCACCTCTTTTTACCTGTATCGGAAACTATCTGGCCTTGATGTTAAAATAACAACCATAGCAAGAGGTATTGCTGTAGGAGATGAGTTGGAATACGCAGATGAAGTGACTCTTGGCCGATCCATCATCAATAGAATTATTTTTAAGGGGTAGGGGCCATCCCAATAAAATCAAAAAATATGGAAAAAGAAGCACTTATTATTTCGACCAACAAAAAACTGAAGACTGATTTCTATATCTGGTATGGCTTTCTTATAGCACTTGGCATTTTTAGTTTTAAGACGAACTATCCATTT
>JALNXZ010000112.1 GCA_023230125.1 Bacteroidales bacterium
GTCTTATATTATATACGATATCAGTTTCTGCAACCAAACTATATTTCAGATGCCTTCAATCAGGCTTTGATCATAGCTGAACAAATAAAATATCCAAAAGAACAGATTGATATGTTGATTGCAAATGGAGTTCCATCTGCCATTCAATTGGTTCTGGTATGTTTGTGGCTCTACATCATCGGTGGTGCCTTTCTTTTCCTTTTCATAAGCCCTATGATTGCACGCAAGAAACCGGAAGACAACATTCCTATATCAGACCTGGAAAACACTTACGAACCCTATCAAGATAAAAACAATTCCGACGAATCAAAATCATAAGATTATGAATATCAGCCTTGTAATACCATTATTTAACGAAGCGGAATCAATCCCGGATCTTTTTTCCTGGATTCAGCGCGTCATGACTGAGCATAAATTCAGTTATGAAGTCATTTTTGTCAATGACGGTTCCACAGACAAATCATGGGACATCATCAAGAGCCTTCAGGCTGAACACCCGGAAGTGAAGGGCATCAAATTTCGCCGCAACTACGGAAAATCACCTGCTTTATATTGCGGATTCAAAAGAGCGGAAGGTGACGTTATCATCACTCTTGACGCAGATCTTCAGGACAGTCCCGACGAAATCCCGGAACTCTACAAAATGATTACAGAAGAAGACTACGATTTGGTATCCGGTTGGAAAAAAAAACGACACGACAGAAAGTTAACCAAAAACATTCCCTCCAAAATATACAATGCCACGGCCAGACACATCACCGGCCTGAAACTACATGACATGAATTGCGGCTTAAAGGCTTATAGAAAGATTGTCATCAAAAACATTGAAGTTTACGGAGAAATGCACCGATATCTTCCCTACCTCGCAAAAAATGCAGGTTTTACCAAGATAGGAGAAAAGGTGGTACATCATCAAAAAAGAAAATTTGGCGAATCAAAATTTGGCATGAATCGGTTTATCAACGGATATCTGGACTTGATCACACTTTGGTTTCTGAATAAATTCGGGAAAAAGCCCATGCATTTCTTCGGGTTGGTCGGAAGTCTGATGTTCATGATTGGCCTGGTTGCGATCATTGTTGTCGGTGTCATGAAACTGACAGACCTTGCTAACGGCATTCCCGCACGACTGGTCACGGATCTTCCTGCCTTCTATTTATCTCTGACCTGCATGATTTTGGGAGTCCTTTTGTTTCTGACAGGTTTCTTGGGTGAGTTGATTTCCAGAAACGCGCCGGAACGCAACAATTATATCATTGAAGAAAATGTATAGACGAATATGGGTTTTACCGGCTTTGGCAACTCTTCTGCTTACCTCCTGCAACAGTGGTGGATGTTATGACAACATGGACGTAAAGGTATATTGCAGCTTTTATTCTCAAACACTACAAAAAGCTGTCCAAATTGACAGTGTAACTGTTTGGGGAGTTGGATCGGATTCCTTGATTTACGACAACGAGACGCTAAGCGAACTGGCACTTGAACTTAATCCGAAAGTGCAGGAAACAAAATATGTGGTTCAGGCGATAGCCGGTGGTGACCTATATGCAGATACACTTACCCTGAAATATACCAATCAGCCCTGGTTCCAGTCCATGGAATGCGGATGTATGGTTTTCAGCACCCTGGAGACCTTTTGGACTACTGGTATCATTTTTAAATCAGCAACCATCTTGAATCCAAAAGTCATCAACCAGAAAACAGAACATGTCGTCCTCAATTTATAAAACGCTCTTTTTGTGTCTGGTTCTTCCCACAACAATATCTGTTTCAGCAGCAGAAAAGAAAAAGGAAGAAGTGGTCAAAGTGCCATTGTACCAAGGCATCCAAATCGGTTTTGACTTGGTCTCCCCTGCCAGTTATCTGATTTCGGACAGTTATGGAGTTGATATCAAGGCAGATATCAATCTTTGGAACAAATATTTTCCAACCGTGGAACTGGGTTATGCCGATTTTGACAAGACCAGTGAAGACGGCATCAACTGCACTTCCTCCGGACAATACTTTAAGGTCGGGATCAACAAAGCTCTGTCTTATCGTGGCAACAAGGCTGAAGACCTGTTTTTTGCAGGAATACATTATGGATTCTCCTCCTTCTCATACAATTTGGACAATTTGGTTTATTACCCCAACTATTGGGGTTACGACAATATCACTTCTTTCCAGGATCAAGAAGCGACCACCGGGTGGATTGAACTGGTTGCCGGTGTACGGATTCAGATCATTGGACCTATTTCTCTAGGCTGGACCGCACAATACAAATCAACCCTGCATGTCTCCGATGGTAGAAATAGCATACCAGCCTATATTCCAGGTTATGGAGAAAATTTCAAACCAAAACTGGGTATGGCTTTTCATCTTTATTACAGACTGCCATTCTGATAGAACCGGCCGGATAAATTTTATCAGTCAAAACAATGAAAAAGTGCCGTTTACTTGTTGCTGCATCAATCACTCTAAGTAGCTTGCTTCTTCTGAATGCTTGTCAGGGGAAGAGGTACATCATGAACGAAGGATACATCTTCGACACCATCTATCACATCACCTACGCTTCTACAAAAGACTTGCAAACAGGTATTGAAGCTGAATTGCAGAAATTTGACGCAGCTTTGTCCATGTTCAGTCCTGAATCAACCATCAGCCAAATCAACCAGGCAGGCAAAGAAGAAATTAACCTGAACAAAGAGTCTTGGACACTGAAAGTCATTGAAGAAAGTATCAAGATATCTAAACTGACCCATGGTGCCTTTGATATCACTGTTGCGCCACTGGTTAATGCTTGGGGTTTTGGCTTCAAAAATATGGACCATGTAAGCCAACAGGATATTGACAGTCTAAGACAATTTGTCGGCTACAAACTTCTACAGCTCCATAACGGCATTCTGTTCAAAGCGGATCCACGTGTTCAGCTTGATGCATCAGCAGTTGCCAAAGGTTACGCCTGTGATATTGTGGCTGAATTTTTACGTAAGAATGGCGTCAAGAATTATCTGATTGAAATTGGCGGTGAAATGGCATTGAGTGGCAAAAATCCCAAGGGCACAGAATGGCGGGTGGGCATCAACGAACCCATAGACGACACGACATCAACCGATACGAAATGGAAACAGAAACTGATTATTACAGATAGAGCCATCGCCACCTCAGGCAATTATCGCAGATTCTATAAAAAAGACGGAAAAAAATATGCCCATACCATTGATCCGGCCACAGGATATCCGGTACAACATTCATTACTTAGTGCCACTGTTGTCGCTAAAGATTGCCTGACTGCAGATGCACTCGCCACATCCTTCATGGTGATGGGTGTGGATTCTGCCATGGCTTTGGCAGAAAGACTTCCTGATGTTGAAGGACTCTTCATATACAATGACGGAAGTTATGAAAATAAAATTTGTCAAACATCTGGTATTCAAACTTTTCAGAAATAATCAAGATTTTCTGTTTTTATGATGGATAAAAACACGAAAACGACCCAAATTGAGGAATTTCAAAGTTTAAAAAAGCCTAAAATAATTTGACTTTATCGAAATGAGTTCTTGGCTACAATTTGTTACTTGGAGGAAAATAGTTAATTTTGCCAAATTTGTAGCCAAGCCAAATTTGTAGCCAAAAAGAATGTAAAAATATAAACCATTATATAAAGCATAGTTATATGTCAACAACAATTGGTCATATTGTACAAGTTATCGGTCCTGTGGTGGATGTTGCATTCCCGGACGGATGTGAAGATATGCCTAGAATCCATGATGCACTTGAAATCATCAAGGAAGAAGGGCAAAACATAATATTGGAATGCCAGCAGCACATTGGTGAAGATACCGTACGTGCGATATCCATGGAATCCACAGACGGATTGGTCAGGGGAATGGAAGTTCATCCTTTGGGATCTCCTATCACCATGCCTATCGGCGACCAGATTAAAGGCAGGATGATGAACGTCATCGGAAAATCTATTGATGGTATGCCGGAGTTGTCGATGGAAGGTTCATACCCCATTCATAGAGAAGTCCCTAAATTTAAAGACCTTACAACCAATCAGGAAATCCTTTTTACCGGTATTAAGGTTATTGACTTGTTGGAGCCTTATTCAAAAGGTGGTAAAATTGGTTTGTTCGGAGGTGCCGGTGTTGGAAAGACAGTACTCATCATGGAGTTGATCAATAATATTGCCAAAAGCTACAACGGATACTCCGTTTTCGCAGGCGTCGGTGAACGTACCCGTGAAGGTAATGACCTACTGCGTGATATGATTGAATCCGGCGTTATCCGCTATGGAAAAAAATTCAAGGAAAGTATGGATGCAGGCAACTGGGACTTGTCCTTAATCGATCAGGAAGAATTGGCAAAATCTCAGGCAACACTCGTGTTCGGACAGATGAATGAACCTCCCGGCGCACGCGCTTCTGTTGCCTTATCAGGACTGACAGTCGCTGAATCTTTCCGTGATGCAAGTGGCAAGAGTGGTGGTAAAGATATCTTATTTTTCATTGATAATATTTTTCGTTTCACCCAGGCAGGTTCTGAGGTTTCAGCCTTGTTAGGCCGTATGCCTTCTGCGGTAGGTTATCAACCAACACTGGCTACTGAAATGGGAGCGTTACAGGAACGTATCACTTCCACAAAAAATGGTTCAATCACTTCTGTACAGGCTATCTATGTACCTGCAGATGACTTGACCGACCCCGCTCCTGCCACCACCTTCTCTCACTTGGATGCCACGACGGTATTGAATCGTAAGATTTCGGAATTGGGCATCTATCCCGCCGTTGACCCTCTGGATTCGACATCCCGCATCATGGATCCGAATATTATCGGTGAAGAGCACTATAACACGGCACAAAGAGTAAAGCAATTGCTCCAGAGATATAAGGAATTGCAGGATATCATTGCCATATTGGGTATGGATGAGCTTTCTGACGAGGATAAGCTGACTGTTTCCAGAGCAAGACGTGTTCAACGTTTCTTATCGCAGCCATTTTTTATGTCTGCTCAATTTACAGGCATTCCGGGCGTAATAGTTCCTATTGAAGAAACGATTCGCGGATTCAACATGATTATGGACGGTGAAGTGGATCAATATCCTGAAGCTTCATTTATCACGGTCGGCACCATCGATGAAGCCATCGCGAAAGGCAAGAAGTTGCTTTTGGAAGCCAACGTTTAAAACTTTTATTGGATTTCAATCCCTATCTTATCGCTCACGCAAGTGAACAATTATTTGGCGAGTTACATCGAATACCTAAAATGTTAAAATAATAAAGAATGAGATGCAATTGATTTTATTATCACCTACAAAAACGCTGTTTGACGGCGAAATTGATTCGGTAACGATTCCAGGTACAAAAGGCCTGTTTACCGTTTTACCACATCATGCTCCCCTGATCACGACTACAGAAAAGGGTACCATCACCTACAAGACTATTGATGGAGAACATAACATTCAGGTTTCAGACGGTTTTGCAGAAATTAAAAACAATATTGTTTCCATTTGTATTGAAAAATTGATGGTTGAATAATTAAAAATGGGTGCCAATCAAAATGCACTCATTCAACAAAAAACAGGTATGAAGTATTTCGGTTATTTGGTTGCATTGATGGCAGTACTGTTCGGAGCAGAATATTTCGTTTTGAAATATACTTTT
>JALNXZ010000003.1 GCA_023230125.1 Bacteroidales bacterium
AACTTAAACAAAAGTTATTCAATAAGACTTGATTATAACTCTTCTTGATCATCATACTTTTGAAACAGGAAATCATTATAGGGGAAACGAGTTACATGAATTTCCTTAACCCGTTCATAGACCATCTCTTTTAAAGCCTCCATATTTGATAAATCTTTTGCAGAAATGAAAATGCAATCTTTACTCATTTTTGACATCCAGGTTTGCTGTAATTCTTCCAATGTGATATTTTCACGTGTTCTGGGCGTCAAGTCGTCAACTTCCTTTTCGACATAGGTAAAGGCATCCATTTTATTAAACACAAGAATAGTAGGTTTATCCTGAGCCTCAAGTTCAGCCAAGGTTTTATCGACCACCTCTATCTGCTCTTCAAATCCGCTGTGTGAAATATCAACAACATGCAGCAAAAGATCTGCTTCTCGCACTTCATCAAGAGTCGATTTGAAGGATTCCACCAAATCATGAGGTAATTTCCTGATAAAGCCAACAGTATCGGTCAACAAAAATGGCAAATTGTCAATGATGACCTTGCGAACAGTCGTATCAAGAGTAGCAAACAGTTTGTTTTCCGCAAAGACATCAGATTTGCTCAATACATTCATCAATGTGGATTTTCCAACATTCGTATACCCTACCAAAGCAACGCGCACCATTTTACCACGATTTTTTCGCTGGGTAGCCTTTTGTTTGTCGATATGAATCAATTCATCCTTCAGTCTGGATATCCTTTCGAGGATGATCCGACGGTCTGTTTCTATCTGAGCTTCACCGGGTCCACGCATCCCAATACCACCCCGTTGGCGCTCCAGGTGAGTCCACAAGCCTGTCAAACGGGGCAACATGTATTTGTATTGTGCCAACTCAACCTGCGTCTTCGCATGAGCCGTCTGTGCCCGCTTAGCAAAAATATCCAGAATGAGGTTGGTTCTGTCAAGAATCTTCACTTTCAGTTCAGCAGAGATATTTCGCACTTGTTTGGCGGTCAATTCATCATCGAAAATGGCCATCCCAATTTCATGTTCTTCAATAAAAGTTTTAATTTCCTCGAGTTTGCCTTTACCCACAAATGTCTTTGGATTGGGAAAGGCCAGCCTCTGGACAAATGATTTGATGGGTTCTGCTCCGGCTGTATCGGCCAAAAAAGCCAGTTCCTCCAAATATTCATTTGCTTTATTCTCCGGCTGATCGGGTGTTATTAATCCTATCAGAACAGTTTTTTCTGTTTCGGTTTCTTGTTTTAATTGGTCAAACATGCATTGTTGGTTTGAGTGCAAATATAAGGCAAAGGAATCGATAACTGATAGACAATCATCATAAAAAGTAACAATCTGACCAGAAACAGCATATCCGGAAACAGGTTATTTTGCATACCTACATTTTTTTTATTTACTTTGTTCCTTCTTTTTTCACCTACTTATTAGGTTCATAGGTATAAACTCTAATTTTGCAAATATGGAAGGTCCAATATTTTGGATTGGTTTTTTTGTTTTTGTGCTCATCATGCTGGCACTTGACCTTTTCGTTTTTCACAAAGAGAACGAAGTTATTAAGGTAAAAAGTGCCCTTTTATGGAGCACGTTTTGGATCGGCCTTGCTTTGGTATTCAATATTGTCGTTTATTTGACGCTTGGTCAGACAAAAGCTATTGAATTCTTTACCGGTTACCTTATTGAGGAGTCCCTGAGTATCGACAACTTGTTTGTATTCATCATGATTTTCGGTTTCTTCAAGATTGAACCGAAATTCCAGCACAGTGTCTTATTCTGGGGTATTATAGGAGCCATCTTTTTTAGAGCCATTTTCATTTTTGCAGGTGTAGCCTTGATTGAAAGATTCGCCTGGATCATGTATATTTTCGGTGCTTTCTTACTATATACGGGTCTCAAAATGTTAATTGATAAAAAGGAAGCTTCAGAGTTCAACCCCAATGAAAACGTCATCATCAAAACTTTCCGGAAATTCTTTCCAGTTATAGATGATATGTCAAGACCTGCTTTCTTTGTAAAAAAAGATGGCAAAACGTTTGCCACAACCTTTTTTGTTGCCTTGTTGTTCATCGAGGCATCAGACATTATTTTCGCCGTTGACTCTATCCCGGCCGTATTGTCGGTTTCGACGGATGTTTTTATTGTTTATACTTCAAACATCTTCGCCATTCTTGGCTTACGTTCCCTCTATTTTGCACTGAGCGGCATCATGCCGCTCTTCCATTATCTCAAGTATGCGCTTGCAGGTATATTATCCTTTATAGGCATCAAGATGTGTGTGAATGAATTTGCAAGTGATTTCGGATATGATTTTCACATTTCGAACATGGCATCCCTTGGGGTGATCATTACGTTCCTTGCGGTTTCGATAATCGTATCAATCATGTTCAAGAAAGAGACTGAAGGAAACAAAGAAATTGACTAAACAGTCAATTAACAGTTGTTGATTTACAACAAAAGTCTATTATCTTTTTGAGATCATCAACCTTCTTCCAAACAAGTTTATTTCTTTTAACATATTCTTTGAGTGCTTTCGCTTTTTCGGGGTAAAGTTTGCTTACCTGAGCATATTTATTCACTATATACAGGCTTTTATCTTTATATAGAAGAAAGTCCTTCGATCTGATTATCTTATAGCCTTCAGGTATGGTAAGTATGTATAACTGATTTTTATCAGCCAAAGAAGACCAATTTGTTGAGGCCGATGTATTACTATCGCTTCCATAAGCGGAAGGTGTACCTGGAGGAATAACCTTAAACCTATATAAAATATATAAACCGTCAGCATTAGCTCCTATTTTGTGGTAAAATTTACCATGAATCGGTTCAAAAACATTTTCACCGATTTTTATAAAACGGACAAGGTCCAGATGATCCAATGCCATCAATCTACCCTGCTGCTCAAAAATAAATTCTTCCGTTCCAGCATTATAGTTCATACGCTTAACAACAGAATCTCCATTATTAAAATAGATAACACCCTCTTGAAATGGGCCAAACACATAAAGAGAGTTCTCAGGTGCATCTTGTGCAGAAACTATGAATGCGACTAAAAAAAGACAAAAAGAAATCATAATAGCTTTCATTTGTACCAGTTATTTTAGTTTAACGACAGATCTTATAAATTACTTTTTAATAAATTTAGACCGAACAGATCCTGTGGCAATTTTTAAAACTGCAATATATGCTCCTGAAGAAAGTCTGGAAACATCTAATGTTCGAGCTCCTTCTGCAGAATGAGAAACCACCATTCCTGTTAAAGAAATGACTTGAATTTCTTTTGGTTCAACATAAAGACTAACCTCTAAACTATTATTTTGCGGATTATAATAAAGCAAGTCTTCCGGCTTGAGCTCAACAACAGGAACGGAACTGACATCTTCCAGTATATTTACAGAAAGCGTTTTTAATAAAACATGATCATATTTATCTTTAACTTTTACAACCAATTTCTCAATATTTGTTTTTCCAGAAACATAGTCAAAGACTTTTGTGGTTTTAAGTACACCATTTTCTTGCAAAAAATAGACAGGATTAAGCTCATCAAAAATATTATAAGTTCCGGTAATAGTATAGCTGTAAGTATTATCAGGATATTCATCTTCAACAATAATATTCCCTACAACCGTTCCAACAGGCATTCCTTCCTGAACAGTCGTGTTTGAAAGGCTAATATCTATAGGTCCTGGAATTATAGGTTTAATACCAATTACTGCTGATTGATTTTTTGTGAAATCATAGGTGCCAGGTTTAAGATTACTGATTGAAAAATAGCCATTGTTTGATCCGCTCCACCCCCAATTTAAATGATAAAAGCCATTTGAAGTAACACCATCAATATTGAAAGCATGACCCGCCTTTCCATCGTCGGCATCTCCTCCATAGACAATAGGTCGTCCATTGACAAGTTCATTATTCAAGATGGATATCCATTCAGCTTCAGAATCAACCCTATCAATAGCAGTCACACTTTTTGAATAGCTGAAATAGTTTCTCAGTGCAGGTGCGACACTTTTCATATTGGCACCGGAACCATCAATGCCAAAAGACATCTCCACCGTTACAGCACAATGATAAAGAAGTGCAGCGATATCATTATTGGCGGTGTTTAATCCATCAACAATATGAGTCCAATTATAAGAACCATACGTATCAAAATTAACTGTTTGCGTTCCATATTTTGAATCATAGTAAGACTTTGTCCCAACCCCTTTTGATGGATATTTATATACAGTCATTGCCTGAGCCATTGCCACGGCAGCACAACCCACGTAAACGTGCCCATCGGGGCCTCCGACATCTTCCGGACAAAAATGATTCCAGCCTTTGTTTTGGTTCCAGCTGATGGGTATAAGAGGCTGAACATCAGTGCTCAATGCGACAGTCTGACGCTTAACTTTTGTAAGTTGCCATCCCGGATTAAGAGCCGTTGGATTTTTGCGAAGAGACTCTTTGATCTGTTTATCCAAAGCACTAAATACAAAAGACATTCCGGTATTGTTACTCAGACTTCGTATATCAAAATCTTCCTCAAAATTGTAACCATAAACGGGCTGTACTGCATCATCCTTTGAAACAAGCATCCATCCTGTTGGAGTCAGGTTCACCAAAGACAAATCTATGGTATCTTTATGGAGAGCCAGCAATTGAATGGACTTAATCCTTAAATCATTATTCCCCGTATAGTTTTGACAAATAAAATCTTCTACCAATTGATCTATTTTTATAGAATCAACCGGAGCACCATAAACATTAAAAAAGGAATAAATTAAACAAATCAATAAAAAAAATCTCTTCATAAGTTTCTTGTCCGTTTATGAGCTTAGAACATTTGTTAATGTCTCAAAAATAATAAATGCCCGCCTATAATACAACAGCCGGGCATCTATTTATTTGAAAATCAATTTCTACTCCATAACCCATGATTTTGAAAATGCAGCCGCCGGATTGCTTATACCGATCTTTAAAGTAGAAGCATTCATGTTAAAATAAACAGTCTGTCCGGAGACAGGAGCTACAGGCAAAGCTATTGAAGCTTTATTGCCGGCCCAAGTCACATTTCCACCCGGAACAACCTTGATTAATTGATCTCCATTAACATCCTCATAAGTTACAGTCATAGGATCTACAAGTTCATCTATATAATCTTTGTAAAAACCACCAACATTTTCTGTATAGATTAGTTCTATTTTTGTAAAATCAGCAGCAACAACAGTATCCGCCGACGGAGTATAACTTTCTGGAGAAAATGATTTTACTACAACGCGCATGTACAAACCCAATAGATTATAGTCCTCATCTAACCCTGATTCCATTTTGGCTACGGGATTACCAGCCATGTCCGTAAAAGCACCTTCTTCCCAACTAATAAAAATAATTTCACGATTACGAGCCAAAATCTTAGAGCTAATAGTCACATATTTATCACTATCGTTAACAATCAAGTCTGATCCTTGAATGGTAATATCATCATTATAATATTCAAGTTTTACAACTTTGTTGCTATGATATACCACCGGTTCATCAAACGCTAAAACAATTTTACAATCCGTCGATAAAACAGGTGCTAATTCACCATCAAATTCCGGACTAGTTGAAAGTAACTCCGGACCATTTTCATCAGCCGTTTTCACGATAATCTCTACAGGTTCACCTATTACACCATCAGCATTCGAACTAACACCAATAACCGTATAATCGGTATATTGAGTCAATTCTGAAAATAAGAAAGAAACCGTCTGATCTTTCAATGCCTTCTTTGTCAGGAAGGTTATACCTGCACTATTTTGCTTAAAAAAAGCCTCAGCATCAATATCACCAGCCGAACCTGGCATTATTCCCAACGTTATATAGCCATTGGAGGGGTTAACAGCATTAATTACAATGCTGCTATCTTTCACTGTTCCCAAAGTCAGAGCCAAAACAACCGGACTATCAAGTGTCTCACTTTTAAATTCATCAATACCTGCGCAGCCAAAGGGTACAACGGTTATCATCGCAAGTAGCAATATGCTTATATATTTAAATATATTTTTCATATGTTCTTTTTTATAAATATCTTATTATAATTTCAACCGCAAACCACCACTTATTGCTTGGTCCATATAGACCCTGATCCATAAATTACAAACGAAGCACCTTCGTAAGATCCTGAAGTAATAACAACGCCAAGCATCTCATTCATCGTAATATTTCCGCTATCATCAACCGTTCCGGTCACATAATCCCCATCAGAAAGTTCTGTTTCATCGGCTTTGAATCCTTGTATTTTACAGGGTCCATATCCCCAAGTGTCAAAACTTTGACCGATCTTAATTTTAAATTCTTTTGGATTTTTCGTAAGATCCACGCTGGCATAAACCAAATCTTCAGCAGGGGCGCTGTAACCGATTAAATCGACCAACGGGAAACTGATCTGTGTGAGGTCACCCTCAACGGCAGAAGTCGTTATATTAACAGAGAAAGGATCTCCCCACGCATCAGAACCTGCAAAGATATAATCACCCAAAACCAACTTCAACGGGTGTTCATCGTCAACAAGTGTCACTGTTACTTCTGACATTGAACCAAAGGGATAGCCGACGGAATTAGACGTCAATATAATTTTAAAGGCCTTATCTCCTTCAAATACAGAATTATCAACAGGCCTTATGACAATATATTGAGTACCAAAACCATCAGTAAAAGAAAGAGATGAATTTTCTACCGTAAAATCAACGCCTTCAACAGCAGTTCCTAATTCAACTTCATAAGAAACGGTAATGGCAGGAGAACCTTTCAATGCCCCAACAACAACAGGAACAAGAATGGAGTCACTATTTTCTGTACCCTTTATCTCAGAATCGTGGAACGCAACAAAGATATCAGATTTGTCAAACAGTTCCGGGTCGGAAGTACATGCTGAAAAAAGAAAAGCAACAAGTGCAAAGATGACTGCTTTATTTATTAATTTTCTCATAGCTATTCTAATTATTAGTTATTAGCATAATTGGGATTTTGCTCACAATTGATATTAGCATTAATCTCGTCCTGAGGAATAGGCATAGCCCATAAGTAGCTATCTACTGCAATATCTTGATTATTGGTACCCGCATAATCCACTCTAGTCAAAGGCCTCTTTGTCCTTGCCAAATCAAACAACTCATGCCCTTCAAAGCAAAGCTCACGTCTTCTCTCCTGATAAATATCTGACAATGTAACGGTTGTCTTTACAGAAGCATTTCTTGCAGCTCTCAAGGTATTTATGTCACTTAATGCTGTCACACCTGCAATTGTTGCACCTTCAGCCAAAGCTTCCGCCCGAATCAAATACATTTCAGCAAGTCTAAGTACAGGAATATTATCTTCTCTTAGGTTTCCGTTCTTACCCGGATATTTCAAAGACCAATAATCATTGGGATAGTCAATACTTGTCGTAAACAATTTACCTCTTACATCTGCTGTATCTGTATATAAATTTCTTAAATCATTAGATGCTCCGACATCTCCGTATCCGTTGGGGGACAAAATATAAGAAATAACGTCCCAATTACCATGGCTGGAATTGCCTTCGGATCCATATATTTCAAATATAACTTCACTCCCTCCGGTTAAAGCACCCCATACACCAGTAGTCGAGCCTATTGTTGTTGGTGATGACAAATAAATGGTGTAATCCTCAGGATTAAACAATTTAAAAGAACTGCTTTGTTGATTGATAACAGTAGTAGCATAATCAGCTGCTTTTTGCCAATTCTCCATATAAAGATATACACGGGCAGTAAGTGCCTGAGCAGATAGTTTTTTAGCCCAAGCTTTTGCATCACTTCCTCCATGAGTATTCGTTGCAGAAAGCGCGGTCTCCGCATCCTTCAAATCCAACAATATTTGTGCATAGACTTCTTTAACCATTTTACGGGAAGGTAATCCATTTTCTGAAACCAAAACTACAGGTACTCCCAATGATGTTGAATCATAAGCATAAGAACGGGCAAAAAGACGTACCAAATCATGATAAGCCAAGGCCCTTAGGAATTTAGCTTCTCCAACTACATTGTCTATTTCTTCTTGCGTAACACCTATTTCGGAAAAGCCGTCACAGGCATTGATAATATTATTAACCCGCGCAATCAGAGTATAAGCAGTACCCCATACGCCACTGGTTGCTGTTGGTGTATTTGTCCATAAATATTCAGTCCGAAATCTTCCCGAATTTTTTGGGCTTGCCTTTGCATTACCACCTTTCATGTCGGCTGTAACTTCAAAGTTACGTCCATACCAGGTATAGTCATACAAAGGAGAATAGGCTCCTATCATCGCTTTATTTATTCCATCAAAGGTGGATAAGCTTAATGCATTTGTTTGAGAAAGACGAGGCTGCTTGTTCAGATAATCTTCACAGCTGCTTAATCCAACTACTAAAACCAAGCCCAATAAGCTCAATATTTTGTATGTCTTCATATGATCAATATTTATTTGTTAAAACGTAATTTCCAAACCAGCCACGAAACTCTTTGTCATTGGATAAATGCCCATGCCAAGACCATCAGAACCTCTTTCTGGATCAAAATAATCCACTCTATGGAAAGTAAAAAGATTTGATGCACTTGTATATATGCGCACGCCACCTAATTTGGCTCGGCTGACAATCTGTTTGGGAATATCATACGCCAATGTCAGATTCTTAATTCTCAAGTAACTACCATCAAACATCCAGCGGCTACTGTTAAATCCATTCGAATTGGAAGAATTGTCTGCAACCGGTTTTGGATTGCGGGCAACATCCCCAGGCTCTTTCCAATAATCAAGAGCATTGGTTACTTGATTAAAACCCCAATTATAACCATCAGAATTCAAATAGCGCATTTCTTCAATCAGAACCTTGTTTCCGTATTTGTATTCAAAGTTCAGATTCATTGAGAGGCCTTTCCAGGCAATGGTTGTATTAAAACCACCCATCAGTTTTGGCTCAGGACTGCCCATAATCTTACGAGCTGCCGATGCATAAGAATTGGTGATTTTACCGTCACTGTCATACCAGAGAGCTTCACCATTGGCAGGATTAACACCTGCGTATTCTCTGATATAGAAATTATACAGACTTTCACCGACTTTATAAATCAATCGGTCATCAACGATTTGATCCACATCACCTAAGTCAAGTATTTTACTTTTATTATGAGCAATATTTACTCCAACATCCCATTTTACGGATTTATCAAGAATATTCACATTGACCAGTAACTCAACACCACTGTTTCTCAAAGAACCTACATTCTGACGAATAGAAGAGAATCCGGAAGTAAAGGATAGTGGATTATCCAGCAACATATCTGTTGTTTTTCTATTATAATAATCAAAAGAACCGCTAATCCTGTTATATATTGTGAAATCCACGCCAAAATCCAATGACTTGTTTACTTCCCAGGTTAAATCCTTATTATCAGGTTGTGAAGGATACATTCCACCAGCGCCATTGTATTGGTCTGAACTGTATATACCCCATTGCTCATACGTTCCAATATTATCATTACCATTTACACCGTAACTTCCACGTAATTTTAAAACATTTACATTTTGGATATCTTTCATAAAAGATTCATTGTGAATATTCCATGATGAACCGACTGAGTAGAAATTACCCCAGCGATTATTGATACCAAACTTAGAACTTCCGTCAGAACGAAAACTTAGTTTTAGAAAATATTTTTCATCGTAATTATAATCTGCTATACCAAAAAACGACAACAAAGTATATTCACCTTCACCATAACTTCCCTGATCTGTATCAGCCACACCAGTATTGGGATAAGGAATTTGAGGATCAACATCCGGTGTATATATATAATAATAGTTATTTTTGTTGTCCATCGCTTCCTGACCCAGGATGCCCGTAAAACGGTGCTTTTCTACAAATACATTATTGTAGGTGAGCGTATTTGAAGTCGTTAACTGCGTATATTTAGTCCGGAGTACCTGCAAAGTTGCCGTACCCGAATAATCAGCCTCTTTAGACCAGTAGCGCCTGCCTTCTCCATCAACGGACTCCAAAGAGTTATTAGACTTCAAAGTCAAACCCTTCGCTATTTCTACTTGTGCATAAGCGGAAGCCTGTATATGAAGTTGTTTTTCCCACTGATCATCATATTCGGCAGTAGCAAGAGGATTCGTATTTGCATTTTCGCCAATAGCCAGATTATAGGTTCCATCGGCATTCTTTACAGGAGTCCAAGGAAAAATGTTCATTCCGGCAAAAAGTGGATTTGCATAATATAAACTTTGCATTGAAAGATCATTTGTCGTTGAATTGTACAAATTAAATCTCGAACCAATTTTTAAGGCTTTGCTGACTTCGTGATCCAGATTTGAACGCAATTGTATTTTTTCATAATCAATGCCATAGAAAACGCCCTCTGTTTTAGAATACAGAGCAGATGTAAAATGTTTGGTCTTTTCGTCACCACCAGCAACACTTACTTCATATTCATTGATCGAGCCCTTCCGGGTTACTTCATCTAACCAGTTTGTTTGGGGCAAACTGAGTAAGGATTTCGGAACATAGTAGCTTCCTTTTCCTGCTGTTGGGTCATCCGGATCATAACCGGCATTTGTAACAGCATCACGCATATACTGCACCAGTTGAGATGGAGACATGACACCAAAATTATTGTCGTTAGCTAAAGTTGTAAAACCAGAGGTAGCACGAACTTTAGCAACAGATTTTCCTATTTTTCCCGTTTTTGTCGTAATCAATATTACTCCATTAGCAGCTCTCGAACCATAAATAGATGAGGCAGCCGCATCTTTCAATACCGTAATGGATTCAATATCATTTGGATTTATAGAAGTCAAAGGGTTTGAAGAATTCACGAAAAACTCATTATCATCAGAGGTCTTGCCATAGCCTGTTGAAACAGGCATTACAGGAATACCATCAACAACATATAAAGGATCGTTCCCTGCATTGATTGAACTGATGCCTCGAATACGGATCTCTGTCGAACTACCTGGTTGTCCCGAAACACCCGTAACCATTACACCAGCAACCTTACCTCCAAGCATTTTATCAAAACTTATTTCAGGAAGATCTTGAATTTCTTTGCTTTTTACAATACCAAGAGATCCGGTGTTGGCCTCTTTACGACTAACACCATATCCCACAACGATGACTTCCTCCATAGCCGTTGCGTTACCTTCCATAACAACATGATAAACTTTGCTGGCTGTCAGAGTAACTTCCTGAGTTTTCTTTCCAATATAAGAAAAAACCAAAGTTTTTACATCTTGTGGAATCGTAAAAGAAAACGCTCCATCCGCCTGAGAAACAGTTCCTTTTGTAGAACCTTTAACATAAACAGATACTCCAGGCATAGGGCTACCATCGACTGCATCTGTAATTGTTCCATTGATTGTTCTGGTTTGAGCCAACAAAGGCTGAATTCCAAAAAACATCAATAAGGAAAGTGCAATGAGGACTTTCTTCATAAATTCTAAATTTAATTAATAATAACTATGAATACTGTTTATAAAAAAAGCTTACATCAATAAGCTAAGTAGTGTCTAAAATATAATGTCGTATTGTTTGCCCACATTGTTGAGTACAAACGACAAGCGTTCTTTGAGATTTTGAAAACTGAGATAGGCATCAAAAGGTATCCACTGATACTTGATCCTTTTCCATAATATTTCTATCAGGTTTAACTCAGGAGAATAGGGTGACAAGAAGAAAATCAAAACATCTTTCTCCTTCCATTCTTCGATTTTGGCTTTGAATTTTCTGGATCTATGGATTGGAGAATTATCAAGAATCACAACGGTCTTTTTTACGGTTTGAGCGACAAAGTGGTCCATAAAATCGATGCATGTATCCGCATTGTATGTTCCTTCATACATGTCGAAAAACAAATCGTTTTTGCGGGTCATCAATCCGACAACATTGAGGCTTTTGCCCTTTGCTGCAGGCAAAAGGATTTGCTTTCCTTTCATTTGCCAAGCGTAGGGAACATTTGGAGTAAGACCAAAATGGCTTTCATCACCAAAATAGAGATCAATGTATCCGCTGTCTTCCAATTGTTTAAGAGTTTCTATTTGCGCTTGTTTGATATCGAATTCATCCTGGTTTCGTTTGGTCTTTAGCGATAGCCTGATTCGCCTCCAAGTATAGCCCAGTACCTTTTAAAAAATTCTGCAAGGTCTTTTTGCAGATTGTGATATTGTGTTTTTCCTTAAAGTAATTCAGTACATTTTTAAGGTTTCGCCCATGAATCTCAACTTGTTCGGTGACTTCATCCTCATAGCCTTTCAGACGGGTCTTAACCCCTCGTCCAGGGACCATTTGGAGAGAATCAACGCCACTCTGCACCCATCCATCGAACCAGCGTTCAATCGTTCTACGACTCGTGCCGAAAATCTTCGTCAAGTCGGTGATCGTTTGTTTTTGGTGCGACAAAATAAGGCACTGGCTGCGTTTCCGTACCATGTTGTCTGTACTGTTCTTATAAAGTAGTTCCAGAGCCTCAAGCTCCTCAGTTTTCAATGTTATATATCTCATAGTGAGACAAATATACAATATAACTATCACATAAACAAGATAATACGACATTATATTATTCTAATTACTTAGAATCTCTTTCTATCAATTTTAAATGATCTGTTTTGGCAAGGCAAGTGTTAATAAATATTTTCAAGCACAGACAATATTAACGCTATTTAACCAGCGTTACAAATATAAAAACTTTTTTGATTGAATTATCCCATCAGCACTTAATCTACTTCCGTCAAGAAAAAAGGATTTTTTATTTATATTAACATTTTTAAAGATATTCATTTCTTAAGATTCAAATATAAACTTATAAAGCACTATTTATGAATCTATTAATAAATATTCTAAAGTTATTCACCAGAAACAGAAAGTTCTTTATAAGAAAATGACATGCGAAATTATTTAACCAATATATAATATATTTGTCATATATATGAATGAATATTTGTCATTTTCTTATATAAGAACAAGAAAAAAACGCACCAAATCAGATATTATGCTGACTTGGTGCACTATAATAATGAAATCTGAAAAATAAAAGAAAAGATTTTTAATTGACTTCAATCACTAAATAGTGAGAAATCTCCCAAAATTTCTTTGGATTTGTAATCTTTAGCACCAAAAAATCATTCACCTTATCAAGCACATAGCTGCTAGCAGGATGATTCGTCAGTAATTTAGCCTTCCTGGAATAAAGTGCTATTTCCGTCAAATTCCTCAAGTCTGTTTCCAAAAGATAATTCTTGTCAAATCCTTCTTCCAATAAGCCATTTCTAGTAAAGACTTCGTGGGCTTTCAATTCCTTTCTTGTTCCAAATGCATACCATACCTTATTCATTTGTTTTTCCTGAGAGGAGAGTTGGATATCTCTTTCTGATACATTATTTTCAAGATTTTTCACATTTTCATGCAATTCGGTAACCAATTGATCCAGTTCCTGTATGCTGACATTTTTCTGAGCCAGTTCTTCACGCAAATCTGTAATGACTTTGGTATGTTGTTGAATTTTTGAATTCAGACGTTCAATCATTTTAGTAAGATCTTTGGACATTAATCTACTTTTGGCCAACTGTTTCTTCAAACCAGCTATCTGTTGTCTGTTATCTGTCAGGGAGTTCTTGATTAAATCCAGATTTTCAAGGACTTGAGACATGCTATCCTGTGCAAGTTGTTCCTGATTGGTTTGAAATGTCACAAAATTCTCAGCTTCCTTAATCTGCTCAAAGTTGTCTTCGATGAGGTTCATGACGGCCATCACCTGATTCAATTGAGCCGTTTTCTTCTGTTCTTCCAGTAAAAGGGAATCCTTTTCCTGCTCCAACGCCTTATAGGCGTTCGTCTTGTAATTGCAACTTGCCAGCACCATGGGTACAAACAGGCATAACATCCATTTTTTCATACTTTTATTTTTACCACTTAGTTCAATAAATACACCTAAAAATATATAGAATAAAAACAGAAAATCTTTTTCTCTGACTCATTTGTAATTCAAGCCAGCTAACACTAAAACAAATTCTCCACGAGGTTCAGTCGCCGTAAAGTATACAATCAGTTCTTCCAACGTACCTCTTCGTGTTTCCTCGTAAACCTTGCTGATTTCGCGGGAAACAGATACCCTACGATCTGGTCCGCAAAATGTTGCCAACTGAGTAAGTGTTTTCAATACTCGATAAGGAGACTCATATAAAATAAAACTGACGGGCAAGTCGGATAGTTCTTTCAATCTTGTCTGCCTCCCCTTTTTTGGAGGCAAAAAACCTTCAAAATGAAACTTTTCATTGGGCAAGCCAGAATCCACCAATGCAGGGACAAAGGCTGTTGCACCAGGAAGGCACTCTACATCAACGCCCATCTGAACACACTGTCTGACCAACAAAAATCCAGGATCAGAAATGCCTGGCGTTCCAGCATCAGAGACGAGTGCAATCGTTTCTCCTGCCAAAATACGTGCAGCCACCTGTTCGACCATTTTATGTTCATTGAACTTATGATGGGATTGCATACGGGTCTGAATGTCAAAATGCTTCAATAAATGGGAAGTGGTACGCGTATCTTCCGCAAGAATAAGGTCACATTCTTTCAGAATTCTAAGTGCCCGTAAAGTGATGTCCTCTAAATTCCCAATAGGTGTCGGTACTAAAAACAGCTTTGCCATTAGATCAGTTGGATTAGCTAATGCCTGATACGTTTGCAAAATGCAAGTTCAACATCATGCAAAAATCATGAAAACAATCGGATTGCTCATCCACAGAGTAAACTTCACGCAAATAATCGAGTGCTTCTTCCGCAGAAAGTGTCTCATTGATGACAGAAAGAGCTTCAGCCATCTTCAAAGGATCATTTTCAAAAAATTCTTTTTGAAAACGAAAACGATCATTAAGTGTTAAGGACTTGCCCAAGTCTGACATACGTTTTTGTTCCATCTGATCATTAATTCGTCCAACAGTAACGTTTGTTACAAACCGGCCTTTTCCAGCTGTTTTCAGTGGAGTATCAATATCTTCCGCAGATTTATTATCGGGAACCAATGTGGGTATGGATTTTGAAGTGATCACCTCAAAATATGACAAATCTGGTTTAGCGTCATGATCATGGTCACAGGGATTTCTATCAGAATTAAATAATCCTTCTGGAAAAAGTTCCGGTTCATTGGATGTCCTTGGCTTTTCATTCTGCATAGCCAAAAGGGATATAGATTCAACTTTGTCTGAGATAAGCTCAAACAATTCTTTTGGAAATGCAGGAATTTTTGCCAAACCACTCAACAAAAGATTCAACTCTGTCAGTTCGTGACGAAGTCTGTTTTTAGAATCCATATAAACTATTATTGAATCACAAAAGTACGAAAAAAATCAGAGTGATAACAAAAAATCTTCCATATCCTTACGAATCTGTAATCTGTTTGCATCGGCATCATTTACAAGTAGGACGACCACGTAAGACTTACTATTTTGTTCATAATATCCTGCATAAGATGTAACAGATTGAGCAGATCCACTTTTCAAGCGAAGCTTACCTTCCAATATTGTACCTCTCAGAAATCCGGACACAGAACCTTCTTTTCCAGCCAAAGGAAAGGAGGATTCAAAGACAGATGCATTCTTACTCTTGACTGACATATAGCGCAATATTTGCGCCAGAAGTTCCGGAGATACGCGATCATTGGGTGATAAGCCACAAGCATCTGAAAGGAACAAGGCCGAAACATCCAAGCCTTTTTGTTTCCAGAAATTTTTGACGACCTGAATACCTGCACGTGCTGAAGCCGGTTTATTGGATGCCGTCAAGGATAGATGGCGTAACAAGTACTCTGTATAAAGGTTATCACTTTTTACATGTATAAAACGAATCATCTGTGATAGTGGTACGGAATAAGTCTTGTGCAAGATTTTAGAAGTGTCTGTCACGTCCAATGCCTCCTTGGCTAACGGTTTCAAAGAAACAGCTTTTCCATTTACTTTTACGCCAGCTTCTTCAAGTGCTGTGCGAAAATATCCGGCCAGATAATAAGGAGGATCAGGAAGATCACCTTTGATGACAAAACTTTGACGATTTTCAGGTATGGTTCCAAATAAACTTCTTTCCCATTGATAGGGAGCACCATAAATGTATGCGCTATCTTTATTACTTTTGGCCGCAATTAAATGATTTTCAAACTTCAATTCAGGCAAAGCTGGTTTGATGGAGACTATTTCGGGTTGACTGCCTGATCCAGCAGACCTCAAGGTGAGTTGGTAACTATTGTCAAACACAGCAATCCCGAAAATACCTGCAGCATAGTAATTACCAATATCCTCCCAAAGCCAGTAAGGAGAGACAGGCTCATCATCAAACAACGTTGCATCAGCCAGAATGCGGCCATTGACCATTCTGATACCGGCTGATTTTACAGCCTGCACCCATTCTTCCATAAAAGCCTCCGGATTACCATCCACATGTTGGGAGCCTAAACTGGGATCGCCCCCACCCCTGATCCATAGATCACCATCAAGAATGCCATTGACAATGAAACCTGTATATTCGATACGCGTTTCAAAACGATGGTCAGACCCCAATATTTCCAAAGCTGCAGATGTGGTAATAAGTTTGACCACGGAAGCTGGCTCCATGCATTGTTGAGCATTCAGGTTTGTAATCATCCTTAAAGATGTCATATCAAGCACACAAATTCCAACAGATGCATGTTTATAAGCCTTCTTTTCAAACATTTTAGTAGTCTGCCCATGAATCTGTGTAAACAGTCCTAAAAAAAGTAGTATATGTATGAGGAGCTTCGACATCATCTTATTTTTATACAAATATAGGTGTAAATACAAAAATTTAAAAATAAATGTATCTTTGCCTAAAACGTATTTATCATGAGCAATATCAACAGGAAACCTTTCACCTTAGACCGGGTTGTCCGAATCATTATTGGACTAATTATCCTTATTGCTATGGGTTTGCTGGTGCACAAGCTGAGCAGCGTACTCCTTCCTTTCCTGATTGCTTGGCTGATAGCTTATCTGATGTACCCGCTAATGCGTTTTTTTCAGTACAAGATCAGACTGAAAAACCGCATTTTATCGGTTATAGTCACTTTGTTGACAGTTTTCGGTGTTTTGTCCACAGTCGTTTATTTGCTTATTCCACCCATTATTGAGGAAGTTCAAAAAGCCGGACTGATTATCAACCAGTTTCTGACCGATCCGCAATACGGCTGGAACATTCCGCCTGCGCTCATGGATACCATCCAGAAATTCCTAACAAGTATTGATATCCAGAACCACCTTGATTATCAGAATTTGGAGGAGATTACCAAAAGCTTTCTTCCAAAAATATGGAATCTCGTAACAGGTGCCGGAAGCATGATTCTAGACCTTTTCATTGTTTTTATGGTTCTTTTATACTTGATTTTCATCCTCAAGGACTATGAGAAGATTTCCAAAGATTGGATCAAACTGATTCCAAAACATTACAGGCCGTTTATTCATCAGGTAGGTGAGGACGTAAAGGAGGGCATGAACAGATACTTCCGTGGACAGGCATTAATTGCATTGATCAACTGCATCCTGTTCATGATAGGTTTCAGCATCATTGGCATACCCCTGGCCATCGCTTTAGGCATTTGCGCCGGCCTTCTGAATATGATACCTTACATGCAGACATTTGCCATCATTCCTGGTATCATGTTGGGAGCCATCAAGGCAGCAGAATATAATCAGAACTTTCTCTGGGTTGTCATTTCCATTGTGGCTGTTTTTGCCATCATACAGGTCATTGAAGACCTGATTCTCACGCCCAAGATTATGGGAAATGCTACCGGACTTAATCCAGCCGTCATCTTGCTTTCTTTGTCAATCTGGGGCTCACTGTTCGGTGTTGTCGGTATGATTCTTGCACTACCGATGACTACACTGATCATTTCATACTACGAAAGGTTTGTGATAGCGGGAGGATTCATTGATGATCTGGTTTCCGACCCGACATCAACAGAATCCACCAAAAAAAGTGCAGAAGAAGATCCAGAAGAAAAAGAATAGGCTATTAACGCCTGGCTGCAAGTTTGTAAACCTTTTTATTTGAACCCTCAAGCACATTCAGAATCAAACTGTCTGCCAATGGTAAATCCGGTATGGAAATCAATGGGAAGGAAACCAACGCGGTGACGCTTTTTTTGGATATATCCCCATGGGCATTATGCCCGAAGGTCATATATATCTTTCTATGAGCCAAAGAATCTTGAACCAGCCGAGTGTCATGCATAATTTTTATAGCATCATTTTTCCTATATGAAAATTCAAAATTCAGATAGCCACCTCCATACCATGGTTTATCAATTAACCAAAGGGGATCTGCAAAAATTTCTTTGCAAGAAGATGATGTAACCGCATCTTTTACAATAACGGGCATCATAAATTTCACCTCAATGGTGGCTTCATTTTTCAGGACATTATCACCTTCAAGTTTGATATATGTCACTTTAAAACGTTGTCCAGGCTTATAAGCAGTATCGAGGGCTGTTGAAGTATTGAGCGTGTTTCCTGCATCAGAAATCAGATAAAGTGTCCCATTCCCAGTTTCTTCATAAACATCACAAAGTTCTACAGTATAATTTACTTCATCTTGATTGCATGCATATACAATCATCACAAGGGCCATAAAAAAGGCTATTTTGCATAATGAAGCCATAATCATTTTGGTTTACAAACCATATGGGATGCTTCTTGTGGTAGTTCTTGAGATATTTTGGAAGGGTGATTTCTTTATCGAAGAATAAAGACTTTCGTTTGGATCATAAGGTGTATAAGTAAACTCATAAGTCTGAGTGCTGGAAACAGAATACCATGTCAAATCGATTTTGAATTTAGTGGCCATCGGAAATTCAAAAGTTAACGGGCTTAACTCGTAACTGAACAACCTCAGTGTAGGTGTTGAAGAGGTTTCCTCGGTATTATGTCTAAGTTCAAAAGAGATTGTAGGCATCGTATCCAGTGCTGTATTACTTTCATTTTTCTTATAACGAATCAACTCAAAAGTACTTGTCGAAGTTAACGGAACATATGCATAAAATATCATATTCATGTAATTTCCGGATATAAAGAAATTAGAGCTGCTTCCCAATTGTTTATTTTTATAAATATCCGCAGAATCCTTTTCAACGGTAACAAAATCCCTTGTCTTTACTTTCTTATAAGAATTAAGAGTGATGGGAAATATGTATGCATCGGCAGATACTGTGTCAACCATTGAAAAATACAGATAATAACGATCCCCCACATTAAAACTAGAATCATTCTCAACAATATTGGAACATTCTAAGATTTCCCCAACATCAGTTCTGAAAAACGGATAGTCACCACCTGATATCACAGTTGCCATTAATGCATAATTATACGCATTTTCAGTCTTATCTTCCCAATTACATGAAGAAATTGTCACAAACAATAGAAAAATCAATGGATATATAAAAGTCAATCTTTTCATTCGATATATAATTTTGATAAATGCTTAACGGATAACGTATATTAAAATTTCACTACATTTCAGCATTTGCATCATAGGCATTATCGGCTTTTTTCTGCTTCAAGCTTGTTTCTCAATGGATTGGAATACATTTCAAGCATACTTTTTTGAAGAAAATGCTCATCTTTGTTTTTCAGATCGATCTTTTCCAACTGTTGCTTGATATATGTGGCAAAATGTTCCTTTTCACTTGCCGAATAGCTTTGAGAAAAACGGTCAATACCATCCAACATATCCGCTGCAATGTAATTGCCTGGATATAAATGATAATTGATATGGATACGACTATCCATCAAATTAGCTACTTTTTCATACAATTCATTCTTATGCATACCCCCCTCCATTTTTAAGAGTTCTTCTGAGATGCATGGGCTTACTTTATAAAACACACGCCCTTTGTAACCCATGAGTCCGGTTTTCATATTCTGGATATCATCCTTCTGACTTTTTTTATAATCAGGATCATCTCGCTTCTGCTGCATTTCTTTAGCTTTCAGAAAATCGCAAGGATCATACTCGTATGATATTGAAACCGGTACTATGTTCATAGATGCAATGTTTTCCAAAACGCTACCAGATCCACCAAGATTTAACATTTTAAGTATACTAACCTGTGTACGATCATTGGAATCCTTGGCGCGTCCTTCCCGCTGAGCTATCCAAATGGATTGATTTTTTTCTTCAATGGTATCATGCATATAGGACGACAACTCTAGAGAAGCTTCAAGTTGTTGCCTGACAGGAAGTCCTCGTTTCACCAAAAAACTTTTGTTTATCCTGACAAGATCACTGATCCATGGATATATCAAAAGATTATCTCCTATGGCAATCCCAAATGTATCAAGGCCCTTTTCTATCAAAAGAATATCCAAAAAGGCAGAATCAAGTATGATATCCCGGTGATTTGATACATAAGTATAGGGGTGAGATTTATCGAGGTTCTTAAATCCGGAAAGGTCCAAAGAATCAGTCGTTTTCCTTGCGACGCTTCGCACAATGGGATGCATCACTTTCTGCTGAAAGTCCAAAACGCCTTTTAATTGCCGCAATTGTGCCTTCATAGCATCAATAGTAACGTCAGGTGCCACTAAAGGAATAAATGCACAAAATTGCGGATCTTGTAACAATCGGTCAATTACTTCAGGCAATTCCTCGTCTCTGAACGGACGAATGTCATCATATTTCTGAACTTCCATAATATATATTTTAAATTGCTACTGAAAACAATCTTCTATTATCTCATCCATCACATCGCACATCTTCATGTTGGCAGCAGCCACTTGCTGAGGGATGAAGCTTGTTGCCGTCATTCCTGGAGTTGTATTTACCTCAAGCAACTTGATGCCATCATTTGTGATGATATAGTCTGCCCTGATAATGCCTTTACATCCGAGAATATCATAAATTAAAGATGTAATGGCCTGAATACGGTCTCGGGTTTCATCCGGAATGCGGGCTGGAGTGATTTCCTGTACTTGTCCCTTGTATTTTGCATCATAATCAAAGAATTCGTTTTGGCTCACAACTTCCGTTACCGGAAAAAGATGTGAGCCTTTTTTGGTCTTATAACAACCGCACGTCACTTCGGTTCCGTTCATAAACGATTCAATGATAACCTCAGACCCCTCTGCAAAAGCCCTGCCTATTGCTATCTGGATTTCTTCAGACTTTTTGACTTTTGTCACACCAAAACTGGAGCCTCCCACATTACATTTGATGAAACAAGGCAAACCTACTGCATCAACCACCTCTGTGTCACTCATGTTTTGACCGTTGCGAAGCAAAACCGATTCAGCAACCTTAACACCAAAGCCTTTCAGATACTGGTTGCAGGTAAATTTACTGAAAGTGATGGCTGCAGACAATACACCACAACAACTATAGGGCATTCCGATTAAATCGAAATAACCTTGAAGACGACCATCTTCACCTGGTGTTCCGTGAATGGTGATCCATGCAAAATCAAAAGTAATTTTTTCGCCATTGTTGATAAAGCTAAAATCATTTTTGTCAACTGGCATTGTCTTTTCTTCATTCAAACGGACATGCCAATTTCCGCTTTGGATTACGACAATCCATACTTGATAAACTGTTTTATCAATAAAGGAGTAAAGTCCCTGCGCACTTTTCAGGGAAACGAGCATTTCAGAGGAATCTCCTCCGCATACGATGGCAATTCTACGACTCTTCATAATCCTAATTCAATAATCTCTTCCTTATTCTATATATCTAGAGGCCACATACCCCCTCCATTTTTCAATCAAAAGCTGCATATCTTCAGGCAAAGGACATTCGAAAGTCATCTCTTCATCTGTTACCGGATGCTTGAAACCCAGTGTCCTGGCATGTAATGCTTGACGAGGACAAATATCGAAACAATTTCTGACAAATTGCTTATACTTTGCAAAAGTTGTTCCTTTAAGTATTTCGTCACCGCCATATCTTTCGTCATTAAACAAAGGATGACCGATATACTTCATGTGAGCCCGGATTTGGTGGGTTCTTCCTGTTTCAAGCTGACACTCCACCAAGGTGACATAGCCCAGTCTTTCCAGTATTTTGTAATGTGTCACCGCCGGCTTTCCTTGTTCACCATCCGGGAAGACGCTCATCTGCAAACGGTCTTTCAGATTTCGACCAATATTTCCTGCAATAGTTCCTGTTTCGTCTTTCAGACTGCCCCACACCAAAGCTGTATATTTTCGTTGTGTCGTTTTGCGAAAGAATTGCCAACCCAGATTGGCCTTTGCTTCCGGATTTTTGGCTATCACCAAAAGACCGGACGTATTTTTGTCGATGCGATGCACCAAACCTGGGCGCGGATCATCAGTTGCGAATTTGGTATCTTCTTTGAAATGCCAGGCAAGGCCATTTACCAAGGTTCCTGTATAATTTCCGTGTCCGGGATGCACCACCATACCAGCCGGTTTGTTCACGACAAGAATATCTGTATCCTCATATACAATATCCAGAGGAATATCTTCAGGTACCAACTCTGTATCGACAGGAGGTTTGGTTACCATGATAGACACCACATCCAAAGGTTTTACTTTATAACTGGACTTGACAGGCTTGCCATCGACCAAGACAAATCCGGCATCGGCTGCATCCTGAATACGATTGCGGGAAACTTTGGTGATACGGCAAACCAAGAATTTGTCTATACGGAGCAATGTCTGTCCAGCGTCGGCGACAAAGCGGTATTGCTCATACAATTTGTTATCCGAACCATCCGAGACATCCAACAGATCCTCTTCTATAATATCAGGATCATCAGTGTCTTCGATCTCTTCAAAAAAATTGTCTTGCATATTTCTAATATTCTGTCTTCAGTGAATCCTTGGGTAAAACAATATCTTCAGGTGCCTCAATCAATGTTGGATCTGTGGTCATCCAGATGGTTATCTTTTTTCCCACACTGGCTGTACTTCCGGTGATTGGTTCTTGCTTGTAAACCTGATAATATTTTGCCTCTTCCTGATTTGGCGGTGTCACGTCATAATGAACATCACCAATGTTCAGACTTTTAGAATGCGCCAAATCTATGGCTTCATCTAGAAAAAGTCCTTTTATGCTCGGTATTAAAAGGACTCCTTCAGATGAACTTTGTCCTACAATCAGTGTAACAGAAGATCCTTTAGGCAATCTAAAGCCAGCCGTAATTTCTTTGCCGTTATATCTTACGCCCAAAACCAAATCCCTGAATTCAGAA
>JALNXZ010000113.1 GCA_023230125.1 Bacteroidales bacterium
GGCTGAACAATATAATTTTTGCTTTCATGCGTGTTTTTTGTGTTGATTATTTGGTTTCTATAGAACAAATATAAAATGCATCCACCGTCTAAATTCGATGTGCTTCCGGTTGTTCGTTTCATCATGATAGCTCTAAGGATTATAGAATTTGAATTTTTCATGATAACTTATGGAAAACAAATATAACGAAATCATATTATTAAAACAAATAAAACATATTATTATTTATCTTAATTATTTTCTTTTGATGGTTATATCAGCTATAACTTTTATATAAAAGACTGTTTTTCAGATTAAAAAATCCTGTCGGTTTACATTTCGGTTAACAATTGTCTCCTTTGTAAATGAGAAGGCCCCGGCAGACATTGTCTGTTGGGATCTTCTTGTTTATTATGGCTTTCAGGCATTGTTTGAATCGCCTTGCAAACAATTTTTTATGCTTTTCTCATTGTCGATGACTGTAGATAGAACGTTGATGATTGAAGACTGGGCATTGGGTGCCTTATATTGGAATTGCCTGAAAAAGGCACATGGCGATAAAAAATTGCCTGTCTAAGACTTTGGATGAGATGCACGGTTTTTTTGAGCTTTTGCCATTTTTGTTTGCACCTGGTTGCACAAAGGTTTAACAGCAGACCTCAATTACAACATCTTTGGTGTTAGTGTAGAGGACAGAAAATCACGTATATATATATGTTCCACACCTTCGTAACTATTCTCAAAAGAGCGTTCGCTTGAAACAACAATCTTTGTATAGTTATCTTTGATCTTCAATAGATTTCCAAACTCACGTGTTATGGTTTCGGGCGATGATGGCTCTACAGCGACCTGAACGTAGAGCGTTTCACCGTTGCGTGTGCAAACAAAATCAACCTCTTCTGTGGTAAGTACACCCACTTTTATTTCATATCCGCAGAATAGCAAGTGGTTGCAAACAAGATTTTCCAATCGTTTTGCCCTATCTTGTGGCTTATATCCTACCACAGCATTACGGATACCCAAATTTTCAAAGAAATACTTTTCTCCTCGTTCAAAAAACTTTTTGCCGACAATATCATAACGCCCAACTTTGTGTACGACAAAAGCTTCTGCAAGAGAATCAGCGTAATCAGAAACTTGATTAGGGGCTATTTTTACATTTTGACTTTTTAAAAAGTCGCTAATACTTTTCGATGAAAAGAGACTTCCTACATTGTTTGCCAAAAAACGAATAAGTTGCTCCAAAAAGGCGGTGTTCCGAATTTTTTTGCGTTCCACAACATCACGTAATACAATGGTAGAGTACACACTGCGAATATACTCCATAATCACTGCTTCATCCATTGGCAAGTGTATCAGATAGGGTAATCCTCCAAAGTGAACATACTTTTCGAGTGAATCATCATCATTTGGCAAATTCATAAAACTCAAAAATTCGAGGTATGACAAACTGTAAATTCTAAACTCAACATACCTCCCGCCCAACTCATTTGCCAAATCGCTGGAAAACATCTCGGAATTACTACCTGTAATATAAATATCGTTATTGTCGTCCAACGCAAGCGAGCGAATAGCAACTTTAAAATCTTCAATCTCTTGAATTTCATCAATAAAGATGTAATTTTTCTTATCGCTGACCAATCTCTTTGAAATGTAGTCGTGCAACTCTTTGTAAGAGTTAATATCCACGAAATCGATATCCTCTTTATTTATATAGATAATGTTGGCGTCTTTCTCTTCACTGCGTATTAGTTCGATTAGTTGAAAAAGAATATAACTTTTGCCCACACGCCTGTGCCCTATCATCACCTTGACAATAGGTGTTCGCAGAAATGGTTTGATGCGCTGAATGTATGTATCTCTGCTATGCAAAACGCTTGGGAACTTTGTCATACCTGTTACTTTTTATAATTACGATTATAATTAAATGCAAATATAGTACTTATTTTAATCGTATCTATAATAATCAACAAAAAATGCATAGATTGTAGGTGTAACCATTGGCCTCCATTAGCTTTGATCTACAAGAATCGATCAGCATTCAGAAGAAAACAGCCGAATATTGCGGCTATCCACCGAACGCAGTCTTTTGGGTGTCGTTGCTGAAGGAGCCTTGCGAGAAAACGCGTAAAAAAAATGCAGTGATGGAAGGCGTAAAGAATTTCCGTTTCTTCAGACGACCGGAATGGCAGAGCGCAGCGATGCCTGAGGGAGGACAGCGGCTGAAGGAGTCCTGTATTTTCAGGACGACTGGAAGACGCGGTTCGGAAATTCAGCCTCCATCACTGCATTTTTAGCGTTTTCTGCACAGCGACGGAAGCGACGGCACCCAAAAGACGGAGTGCTCCAAAGGAAACGGATATTGCTAAAAGAACCAAATACTGGTAAGATCCACATTTAAAAATACGTTGCTGTAAAAAAGTCAACATCATAAACAAAAAAACCATTGTAAATAAATTCACAATGGTTTTTCAAGTGATCTGGGAGGGATTCGAACCCTCGACCCACAGCTTAGAAGGCTGTTGCTCTATCCAACTGAGCTACCAAACCCCGCTTATTTGCGCCGGCAAAGGTAGTAATAAAAAAGAAAATTCCAAGAAAAAATCAGAATGGATAACCTATGGCAAAGTGGAATGCAAAGTCATCCCTGTTGTCAATATGTTTGATCCGCCAGCGTTCTTCGCCGGTCAAAGATGGATCAAAGACCTTCATACCAAGATCAAAACGCAACAAGAAGTAGTTAAAGTCAAAACGCAATCCTACTCCCACGCTGGAGGCCACCTGTTTGTAAAACGAATTAAATAAGAACTGCCCGCCAGCCTGATCCTCATAAGCGCGTAAAGTCCAGATATTTCCAAAGTCGGCAAACAAAGCTGTTTCCAATTTCCAGAACAAGCTACTTCTAAGTTCAACGCCCATATCGAGTTTAACGTCACCGGACTGATTCATAAAATCGATGCCATCACTTCCCGCATCATTATATGCCCCAGGTCCAAGTGTACGGACCGACCAGCCACGAACAGAGTTCGCACCGCCTGAGAAAAATCGTTTTTCAAAAGGCAGGATGGTTGAATTACCATAAGGATAGGCCACACCAAACCCAAAACGGTAAGCCACACGGTTTCTGGGATCAAGAACAAGACTTCTGGCATATTCAATTTCACCTTTCAGATATTGGGCAAAACTGATTTTACCGATTTTGTAGTACCTATCGTCTTTGTTGATGCCTGCCAGAGAATAAATGCCATAAAGTGCGTTGCCGGCTGATTCAACGCTTCCTTTCAACGTATAATAGGACCTGTTGGTCGATCCGAAAGGAATGCTGGAAAACGAAAAGCTGTACGCCGTACGTAATATGAAATGATCCTCGTAGCTATACTTCAGATAAGAGGTATTGACCAGAAATGAATCTCTGAATGCCTGATCAACCCAAGGCATATACACATAGCTCAGATCAACCAGATCGAGGGTTTGCCTGAGGCTATTGCGAAGCCAGTTGTAACGGATACCAGTGGAAGCAATCACACGCTTGAATTCAGGCCTTTGCATGATTTGGAAAGACGTATTCAATTCTGAAGTAGCATCAACCTTTCGTTTAAAATCATTATTTAGGAAAAGCATCTTAAATTCCGGCAAAGTCAAGCTGACTTCTCCTCCCAACTCGGTATAATCGCTTTGAAAGTCTGTGGACAAGGCTTCATAGGCACCATGTATCTTTGCCTGGAAAAGCTCTGAACCATTGAAAATATTCCGGTGTGTGTAGTTTATGTTTCCGGCCACACCAATGTCACCGGCCGTATTTGTCCCCTCCAGTTCAAAAGACAATGCCTGCTTCAGATTCGGAGTAAGCACAATATAGCAGTCCAGCTGGTGCATGCCAAGGCTATCCACACGATCCTCCACGAAACGGATATTGATGTATTTCATCAGCTGCAGCGAATTCATCCTCGAATAAGTCCTCTCCACCGTATTTACATTATACAGTTCATCCGGCAAGATCCGGCAATTTTCTATCAAGGCTTCGTGAGAGACAAAAGGCCGGCCTCTGTAAATCGTATGGTAAGGGCCACTTGAAATGGTGTCAAAGTCCGCCACTTCAAATATCATGTTCCTGTCAGAAGTGGAGGACGCCGTAACCGGATTACGGGTATAGCTCGACATAGGTACATCCAGCATAAAATAAACATTCTGGACTTTGTAGACCGGATGCGTAAACCGGAGCAATTCTTCTCTGGAGAGTTCCATTCCTGATGTATCCGGAAGAAAGGGCTTTAAGACCAGTTTGACGTCTGCCTGATGCGTACCCAAAGTACTATCCACATCATACGAGAAATAGTCTTTTTGCATGGAATAATAACCTTTTCGCATCAGATTTTTGGTCAGACGCGTCCGTTCTTCATCTAAAGCCTGACTACTCAGAAGCATTCCGGGATGAATGGTAGAACCTTTCATTTCATCCTCGATCAGCCTGCTGATTGAATCCTGAAGTAGTACAAAATTAAATTTTCGGATGGTATACGGTTTATTCGGCTGCACTATATATTTTACATGTGCTTTTCTTTTCCTGATTTCAACAACCCGATCGACATTGGCATCAAAATAACCTTTGCTGATGAGTAGATTTTCCATAGCCGCTCTGGAACGTTCCGTCTGAAGGGAATCATAGATGACAGGTGGATTGCCCAATTTACGCAAAGTACGGTTCATCCATTTGCTGGTATCCGATCCGGACAAATCATACCAAAACAGGTCCAGTTTGCCTATCCCAAGAAATCTTTTATTGGGTTCCTGAGAGATATAGGCACTCAAGTCGCTATTATTTATTGTTCCTTTCCCCGTGTAGATGGAAACCTTGTCCAACAAATATTGATCCTTTGGAACATATTTCAAACTATTACACGCCCCAAAAAGCAGCATGAAAATCGGGACAAACAGAAAAACGCTTCTGCGCATAAAATCAATTTTGGCAATTCATAAATTCCATCAATGTTGCAAATGTACATTTTCTGTTCTAAGAAGGCAAATACAGGAAAACAAATTTCCTTGTAACCTAATTCTTTCGTAAATTTGCTTTATAAATGAATCTATGCTGAGCAATGCCAAAATAAAATGGATCCATTCACTGGAACAAAAAAAGTTCAGACAGCAATACGGACTTTTTACAGCTGAAGGAAATAAGCTGACTGCAGATCTTCTTGACCTCCTTCCCTGCCGGCTTTTGGTTGCGACCGAGGAATGGTTTCTGGATAATCCCGGAGTCAAGGCTGACGAGATCATCACTACTGATAAAGTCGGAATCCATAAGGCCAGTATGCAGAAGACACCACAAGACGTCCTCGGCGTTTTTGAAATACCGAATCCTGAGTTAAATCTCGATCTTCTAAAAGGTAAAATCAGCCTGGTTCTCGACAATATCCAGGATCCGGGCAATCTGGGCACCATTTTACGGATTGCCGACTGGTTTGGCATGGAACATGTCATCTGTTCCATAGGAACGGTTGACGCCTATCATCCAAAAACCGTACAAGCCACCATGGGTGCCATCGGCCGTGTAAAAATTCACTATATGTCCCTTCAGTCCATGTTCGAAAAAACAGACCTACCGGTTTTCGGGACATTCCTGGAAGGGGAAGTCATCTATCATTGC
>JALNXZ010000114.1 GCA_023230125.1 Bacteroidales bacterium
GCCCAATGATCCTTCTCCCAGACGGACAAAATTAGAATATTTGTCAAAACGATCTTTCTTGAATTCTGCTATGACTCCACGGTTCTTGGTCCGCCTATACATCACAATGGCCTCGAAAATGATCTTTCTAGCTTTCATGGTGTCTTCGTTTTCTTCAATCGGGAGATTTTCAAGGAACTTGGCCAGAGGGAACATGGCGCGCGAATACAACCAGCGAGAAGCATGATTCCTTCTCAGGTGATAACGCAGCGAATCATCCGGAATAAGAAATATTTGTTCCTGTAAGTCTTTCAGATTTCGGATTCTGGCTATCTCATTTCCGCTTTTTGGGTCTTTGAAAACAAAATCTCCGAAACCGAAAGTGTCTGTCAGTAATTGCCGCAATTCCTGCGGAAATGTTTTGGATGCTTTGTCTATGAAACCTGCGCCGAACTCTTCAGCGTATTTTTTGTTATTACAATCAGAAGAGTTTAGGATGATGGGCAATATCGCATCGTGATTTCTGATATTCTTGCAAAAACGGATACCGACCTCTTTGTCTTTCATTCCGTCACGATTGAAACTCATGTCCGTGATGACCCCAAGCATATTTTCATGATGCTTCTTGTAAAGATATTTAGCTTCTTCGTAATTACGAGCAAGCAATATTTTGGGCCGTCCGCGCATACGCAGCATCTGTTGATGCCCATTTAAAGCTTCGGTCGCAAAGTTTCTGGATTGTTCCAGTACGAACTTATAAAGATTGGGCAAAATAGACGAATAAAATCTCACAGAATCCTCCACCAACAGAATGACCCGAACGCCAACGGAATCGATGTCCTGATCCACGTTCATCTTATCCTCTATTAACTTGATGATGGCCAGCAGCAAATCGGTGTTTCCCAACCAACTGAAAACGTAGTCAATGGCTGAAAGGTCAACCTTGGCCATATATTTAGAAATTTCTCTTGAAAAAGGAGTCAGCAAAACGATGGGAATTTCGTTATGCTCGCCTTTGATGGTTTTTGCGATGTCAAAACTATTGTCCTGTTTGTCACTTGGCATACAGATAACCAGTTCGTAATTGTTTATCTTCAGCTCTTCCAATGCTTCTTCATTGGTGGAGACCTGTGTGAAGCGAGGTGGATAGCGCAGGTTGAGCGATACATATTCATTGAATATTTGTTCGTCGACCCGTCCATCGTCCTCAAGTGTGAAAGCATCGTATTTACTGGCAACCAGTAAAATATTATAGATACGCTTCGTCATCAGGTTTGCAAACGAAGTATCCTTGAAATACAACTTTTTGAAAGAAGGTGCACTTTTCATATTGGTTCAGTTGTGTATGGACAAAATTAGTGATTATTTTTGCTCTTTGAATGATAATTTTCAAATTTGAAGGAAAGAAGGAGTTCAGACTATTTTATCTTTTGTACGCCAGATGCTGACAACGCAAGGTTTAGACATTGAGTGAAAAACCATTGCCTTGTCCCGATTTGGAAATGTGGCATGGGGTACAGCAACCAAAGCCATGCTTTCCCAAGGCTATTTTGGTTTAATATACTATCTTTGTCTAAACAATATTTAATGATGCTGACTCAGGCTGAAAAAGATTTTATACAGTCAAACCTGCATGGTGATGTTTCCGCCATGGCTTTAAAACTTGGGCGTTTCACTGATTTGAATGCCCGTCTGATCTTGCAACAGATTGCCGGCTATCAGACCATCGAACATAAGATACCATCCTGGTATAAACAGCGAAACCTGCTTTTTCCAAAAAACCTGTCACTTGAACAAAGTTCTTCTGAAGCGACGGCAAAGTATAAATATCAAATAATATCGGGCCTACCTGAAATTTATAGCTTGGCTGACGTGACGGGTGGATTCGGTGTGGATTGTTCCTTTATGGCTCACGGAATGGACAAGGTTTTGTATGTGGAAAAGCAGGAAGCGTTGTGCGAATTGGCTGAAAATAATTTTAAAGTTCTTGGCTTGCCGCAGATTCAGATTAGACAGGGTGATGGGGTGGAGGCAATCAAGACATGCAGGCTTACCTGTACGGAGAAGCCTTTTGACCTGATTTTTATCGATCCTGCCCGTAGGGACAGCAAAGGAGGAAAGGTGGTGGCCCTGTCTGACTGTGAACCCGATTTGACCCAAATAAAGCCCATACTCCTTGAAAATGCCAAATACGTTCTGGTGAAACTTTCGCCGATGCTCGATATTGCCTTGGCACAGAAATCTTTGCCGGAAACGGTGGAGATACATATTGTCTCGGTTGATGGCGAATGTAAGGAATTGCTGTTTTTATTAAAATCCGGTCACGCAGCGGAAGAACCTGAAATTCATTGTACCAATCTGAGAACAAATGATTTTGGTCAGTTTTTTACTTTTAAAAAAAGTGTGGAAAAAACAGCGGAGTGCCGATATGCAGAAAATCCCGAGGCTTTTTTGTTTGAACCCAACGCCTCCATCCTAAAAGGTGGTGCTTTTTCCATTTTGACTCAGGCTTTTGATTTACGGGAATTGCACCCGAACAGTCATTTATATACCTCTAATCAATATATTCCGGATTTCCCGGGTAGAGTTTTTTGTGTGGAGTCGTTTTTCCCTTTTCATATCAAAGACCTGAAAAAGCATTTAGGTCAGGTTTCGAAAGCCAATATTACAGTACGGAACTTTCCGAATACGGTCGCTGAAATCCGTCAGAAAACGGGTTTACGTGACGGAGGTGAAATCTATCTTTTCGCTACGACCTTATCCGATGAAAGAAAAGTGCTGATTTGTTGCAAAAAGCCTTGATTGATGGAGTACTGATGCGCACTCAATCTATTTGACTTTTTGCGGATTTTTGGCCATGTAATCCTTCCAGCTGTGGTATGGTTTATCCATCTGAGGCCTATTGGTCTGGAAATAGTGGCACAGGGCTGCTGCCAACGCATCCGTGGCATCCAGTTGAGGTAAGAGGTCGTTGGCGGAAATTCTGAGCTCGCGGCGCAGCATATCGGCTACCTGTTCTTTGGAGGCACGACCGTTACCGGTGATGGCCATTTTGATTTTTAGGGGAGCATATTCAAAGATGGGCAGATCCCTTGAAAGCGCAGCTGCGATGGCTGTACCCTGTGCCCTGCCTAATTTGAGCATGGATTGCACATTTTTTCCAAAGAAAGGTGCTTCGATGGCGAAATCATCCGGAAGGAACTCATCAATCAGGCTCAATGTCCTATCGAAAATTTTATGCAAACGAAGATAATGATCTTCGAATTTATTCAATTGAAGGACACCCATGACCAGCATTTCCGGCTTGTTGTCGGTAATCTTGATCAGGCCATACCCCATGACATTGGTTCCAGGGTCAATTCCCAGAATGATTCTGTCCTTGATGACCTTAGGTGCTTTTTTAACCGGTGTCCTGGATAATTCTTCCATCCTATTTAATGTCAATGACTTCCATAACTGTCGTAAAGCCCAACACTTTTTCCTGAAATTTTTCGCTTTGAGTCCTTTTCATCTTTTCCGCATGATTTTGAAACCATGATTCGAGGGTGTTCAAATCCTTTACCTCAAACTGGAGCGCATAACTTTGACTACCCGGTTCATTTTCCACCAATAAGCGGTGAAAGCGCGGGCGAACCAACATGTCCGGGGCGATTACGAGCGGAATATATTCCTTGCACACCCATTCTTTCCATTCTTCTTCAATGGTTTCGGAAACGTGATAAGTCGTATTGACGATGAGCATTCAGACTGATTTTTAGCGGGATTTCGATTTTTTTCAATACGCAAAGATAGTAAAATTAAAAACTTAATGTATATTTGCAGCCGCTTTCAGAAGCGACAGAAGGGGTATTAGCTCATCTGGCTAGAGCGCGACACTGGCAGTGTCGAGGTGAGCGGTTCGAGTCCGCTATACTCCACAAAAGTACTGTATATCAGTATTTTATAAAAATCACTCCCCAAATAGTTCTTCTATGGACTTGTTTGGGGAGTAATTTTAGTATCAAAATCAATTTCGTCAATGCGTTCACTGCCAACCTGAGCTAACCACAATTTGAAAGGCTCAACCTTGGGGGATGGTACGGTCTGAATTAATCTAAATAATTGCTCAGTATCAGCAACATCTGTAACACGCATTTTACCATCCTCAGCCGCCATTTTCAACTGTCCGATTTTTTCGGACAGTTCGCTGCCTTCTTTTCTAAGCTTGGATTTAAGGTCACTCCAATATTTTCGGGGGCGATCGGTTTCTGTTAGAACTTCAATAATATCGGTAATAGAAAAATACTATTTACTCAGCTTGTATACATTGTTAACGGCTGGGTTTTATTTAATTTCCAGATAAATCACATAATAATGTTTTACTTTAAATTTATCATACCAATCAAGTACATTTTCTTCTCCAAGCATACAATATGATTGAACTTCAGAACCTGTATCAAATGGAGGAGTATAAGCTAAAATAGGATATTCAATATTAATTGGTATCTGAATCTTATTAGCAGAGCAAGAGTTAGCGGCTCTTAAAGAATAATTACTTTGTCCCTTTAATTCTTGACTAACGCTCATTCCTGGGTATTCAACTTTTAGTTTGAATTTATCTTTCTTTAGTAGTCCAGCAAAAGTCAAAGTCAATGAATCAGTTGAATTGCCAAAACCAGTTTTATCGGTAAAGTCAATTTCATAGATAAGTGTATCACCATTAACAACCATCGGAATATGTTGTTTTTCAGTTTTAATATTAAAGTTCTTTTCAGAGCTAATCTTACCCTTTTTAAATTCTTTAATAATGACGTTAAATACTTTTCCTCTTAACAAAGTATCTTTACAAAATATTTTTTCAATTTGAAGGTCGGTCAAGTCGCAAATGGTTCTTATGTCTTTATTCTCAATACCTTTATAATAAATTGTAGTACTATCTGTTTGTGAGAAAGTAATGATTACTGGCAAAATTAAAATTAGAGTCAGTAAAATTGTTTTCATTCTTGTCATCTATAGATAGTTTTTGTGGTTTACCTTGCCGCTAACGGGTGGCCAGGACGCGCCCGCCGAAGGCGGGTGTGGCTTGGGTAGTGTTAGGGCGCGTTTATTTTTCTTTCATTAATTCTGCAATTTCATTTAGATGCAGTTTTATGTGTTTCAGGTAGTCCGAAATCATGTCATGGAGAGAAACATTCTCCATCAAAGCTGAAATCCATTGATTATTAAGCTTGGAATTATCAACATTCTCAATTACATGTACAATGTGAAAGTTTGAATATTTCCATAGTTGTACCAGTGTATTCCAATTCTCAGTTTGATAATTCTGTATAGCAATCCATCTATCATTGTTTCCATTATTGGCATAGTCTGGAAAGATCAATGGATCTGGCTGATATTGCAGATGTATGATTCGATGCGTGTTATTTGATGCGGAGTCTATCATATGTCCAACAATCTGTTTAATAGTTCTATTCTGTAAATTTCTCCTATTCGAAATCACTTCATTATCTAAGGATGCCAATATTGGTTCCCATTTGCAAATTAGACACATCAATTCCTCATTATTCGCAGAAAACTTATTCATATCGATGTTGTTTATTATTGAATCAAAGTTGTGTGATGTTTCGTTAAATGTGCCCTAACGGGTGGCC
>JALNXZ010000115.1 GCA_023230125.1 Bacteroidales bacterium
TACCGTAACTACAGATGGAATGACAGTAGCTGTACTTAATCGAAATATCAAGGCACAGAAAACGATACATTATGTAGTCGGAATGGATTATCATTTTGTGGGTCTGGACAGACCTTTTAAATTTACTGCAGAGGCCTATTATAAGGACATGAGCAACCTGATACCTTATACTGTCGACAATGTGCGTATCCGTTATTATGGTAGAAATATGGCAGAAGGTTACACAGCAGGTCTGGACATGAAACTTTTCGGTGAATTTGTACCTGGAACGGATTCATGGATCAGCCTTTCTTTCATGAAAAGCCAGGAAACCATCGATGGAGTCACCGTCTCAAGGCCAAATGAACAGCGATACAATGCATCCCTGTTTTTTCAGGATTATTTTCCGAATAACCCCAAATTCAGTATGAGTCTCAAAGTGGTCTGGGCAGACGGATTACCATTTGGTCCTCCAGACAGCGACAAAAGCTTTGCCACCTTGCGAATGCCTCCATATCGTCGTGTAGATATCGGTTTGTCTAGAGTTCTCGTTGGAGGAGAAGATAAAATCATGGAATCCGGTTTATTAAAAAACTTCAAAAACATTTGGATCGGAGTAGATTGCTTCAATCTTTTGGACATCCGAAATGTCAATTCCTATTATTGGGTCACGGACATCAATAACACACAGTGGGCAGTTCCAAACTACCTGACAGGCAGACAATTCAACATTCGTTTGGCAGCAGAATTTTGACAATGAGCGAATCTTTTTGATGGCCAGGTTTGGCGAAAAAATGATATCCGGACACTTATAAATGTATAGACATGCGCCCTAAAATCCGATGTTTTTTTATATTTTTGCGTGGGAATTCGATTTTCACTTTTTTCTTTTCGGTTAAATCTACCATCTTACTATTGTCCAGCTATTTGTTTCTATCATTCACAAAAATAAAATTTTTATGAACAATTCTTTTTTTAGCAAATTTACCCCCAAAGAACCGAAATTCTTCCCCATTTTGAAGGAGATGTCAAATGTCATGTTGATTGCTTCCGATTTGATCATTGAATGTGTCCAAAAAAGTGATCACGAATCAGCCATTGAATATTACAGGAAAATTAAAGAGCAGGAAAAAAAAGGTGATGCCTTGTCCAACCAGATTTTTGATGAACTGAACACGACTTTCATCACTCCATTCGATAGGGAAGACATCAATCGTTTGTCCAATCGCATGGACGATGTGACGGATTACATCAACAGCTGCGCCAAACGAATTGTATTATACAACCCGAGACAATTACCCGAAAGTGCTACCGAGCTTGCCCGTTTGATCAAAGAAGGTGCAGTCTGCATAGGAAAGGCTGTGGACGAGTTGGATGTCCTTAAAAAGGATGCTAAAAAAATCAAGGAATACTGTACGGAGCTTCATGATATCGAAAACAGGGCCGATGATGTTTACGAGAACTTTATCATCGATTTGTTTGAACACGAAAAAGATGGTATAGAAATCATCAAGGTGAAAGAAATCATGTACGAACTGGAAAAAGCCACCGATGCGACCGAATATGTCGGCAAAATTATCAAAACCATTATTGTCAAGTATGCATAATCATTAAAAATTTAAAAATGATTCTCTTAATAACCATTATCGTACTGGCTTTAATATTTGATTTTATCAATGGATTTCACGATGCCGCCAACTCTATTGCCACCATCGTTTCTACCAAGGTGCTTACACCTTTTCAGGCTGTACTTTGGGCAGCTTTCTTCAATTTTGTGGCTTTCTTCATCGCCAAGTATATCATTGGCGAATTTGGAATAGCGAACACTGTTTCAAAATCGGTCGTTGAGGGTTATATTACATTGCCAGTCATCTTCTCAGGAATTGTCGCTTCCATCATGTGGAATCTCGCGACTTGGTGGCTTGGTATCCCCTCCTCTTCCTCACACACCCTCATCGGAGGTTTTGCCGGCGCAGCCATCATGAGTACCATGATGAACAATGGATATACAACAACCGGATTTGAATCCATCAAAGGAGATGTCATCGGCATCATTGCCGCTTTCATCATCCTGGCACCTCTGATCGGTATGATCATCTCCTCATTGATAACCATTCTGATTTTGTATACTTTCAAGAAAATGAATCCATACAAAGCCAACCATTGGTTTAAGCGGCTCCAATTGGTATCATCCGGGTTGTTCAGCATCGGACATGGATTGAATGACTCACAAAAAGTCATGGGTATCATTGCTGCTGCTCTTTTTGCTGCATATACTAAAAATGGCATTGATATGGGGATTCATTCCATCGGCCAAATGCCTGATTGGGTTGCATTCTCCTGCTTTACCGCCATTTCTCTGGGAACCATGTCCGGTGGATGGAGGATCATCAAGACGATGGGTTCCCGCATCACAAAAGTGACCCCTCTTGAAGGCGTTGCAGCTGAAACAGCCGGTGCTCTTACGCTTTATTTATCAGAAGCCTTGAAGATACCTGTAAGTACGACACACACCATCACCGGGGCTATCATAGGCGTAGGTGCGGTAAAGCGTTTGTCGGCTGTCCGCTGGGGCGTAACCAAAAGCTTGATGATAGCCTGGATTCTGACCATTCCTGTCAGTGCAGGCATCGCAGCTTTGATTTACTACATTTTCGGAGCTCAGTTGTAATTAATTGGATTTAGATTGGAGTCACGTGATTCATTTGCCTTGGCAAGATTGCTTCGGGTGACGCTTTTACCGAATCCGAGATGGTAACTTTTCTGACTGTGGGCATCCAGAGAAACAATCAAGTCTCTGAGGCTGTCACGATTTGAAAGTTGACCGAAGATCATCGCCAACAGTTGGTTCCAGCATGTAAAATGCTTGACGTACCTGTTGCCTTGATACTTCTCTACCATCCCGTCAAAAACCCTTCTTGGCAGAAATTCTGTCAATTGTGCGAAAACATATTTGCCTTGGTTCATCGCTTTGCGCTTAATAATTGCGTAAAGCTATCAATTCAAATCGTCACGCACGAAAAAGGCTCGCAACTAATAGATAATCAATGATTTCAAAGAACGATTTTTAATTTTTAATGGACACTAGTGTTATGTTAGTTTAGAATTGACGGATACAATCTTTTCAGTTTTATCCGCGCTTGTTCGTTTGTGAATTGCCAACTTATCTTAGCACCCTTGTTGTTTCTGTTATTTTTCCACGCATTTACCTTATTTTTATAACATCCATACTGGCAATGTGCCGGTTTAGACATTGACTATTGAGTACATGCAACTCGATTTCAGCCATATTCAGCCAACTTCCGTGTTTGGGCGTATAAATGAATTCAAACCGATCCCATAAACGTTTTGCTTCTTCCGGAGCATAAGTCTCGTATAATGCGGAAGGATCGTGTGTTTTTAAATTGTCCATTACGAGTTTTATCTTCTTTGCATGTGGATTATTTTTTCAATTATAGACAGTTTGGTTCGTTTTGTTTTACATTTTATGTTTATTTGCAAAACTAACGCCGAAGAGGCAATGTTATTTCATATCAGACACACTTATTTGAACACTACCCCTCCGAACTAATTAAATATCCTGCAGGATAGACCATTAAGCCACCTGTTGAACGAGGATAATTGTCGCCAAGTTTAAGAGTATGTCCTACCTCATGGGAAAGTTTACTAAACAGGCAGGCTTGTCTGGAGTTTGAGACCGGACTTTGTGTCTGCGCTAAATTAGCAACTCCATAATGTACCCCGGATGTGGGGTACATTATAGATTTGGCTGCACCCTGTTTCTCGTAAACGTGCCGTTGTGCCTATGCACAACAAATATATTTCTACAGGAACGCTTTACTCCATCCTTAAACAGGCTGGTATTGAAAAAGACGAACTATAACAAAAAAGACCGGACTTGCCGGGCTTTTTTGTTTATCTATTGCTCTATGTCTTTTTTTTACTACTTATGTATAGCATGATTAGAAAAATAAAAAAACAAACTATCCCATCAATTACTATCAAAACAACTCTTTGAGCTTTCTCTAAGCCTATAAAATAGGTGGATAATGCAACAATAACAAGAGTAATCAAAATGTAAATGTCCGATTTAATTATATTCTCCTTAACAATAAATTGCCTCATAATCTTGTATACCAGTATAAATATAAATATTGGTAAGAATAGGGCTAAAAGTATTGAGGCATAATTGAGGTAGGAACTCCAACCCTCACTATACACCAAATAGATTGAGGCAATTAGAAAGATAACTGCATACAATAAGTTACTTTTATTAAAAACTTTTTTAATCATCTTATTTCTTTTCTTCTGGCTTTTTTACAGTTGTAGCAGCTTCAACAGCCTTAGACGTTGCATTACCTCCTGTTGTTCCTGCGGCAAAAGCTTTGGTCGCTCCGTAATAGTATGCTTTAGTAGTAGCAGCTTTAGCATTATCTACACGAGATTGTCTCGGATTAGAACCGCTGGCAACACGTTGTGCTCTGTCTGCTTGATTTTGCAATGTTTTACCTGCTGGTGAATTTTGAGCAGATGTTTTGACATTTGTTTCTATTTTCCTTGCAACAGTCCCGCCTACAACATCAGCCACAACGCCTTTTACTGTTACGTCTTTTCCTTGTAAAACACTTCCTGCCGCACTTGCGGTTGCATCTCCTGCAACATTAGCAGCAGTTTTTACAACAGTTGCTGCGGTTTCTGATTTGGATGCAATAGTTGCTAATTTTCCTACTGTAGCAAGTTTTGAGAACCCACTTACTATCCCAACTCCCATTGCTCCAGCACCGGCAGCTAAGGCAATAGATGTTCCACTCACATTTGTCATGGCATCACCAAAATCTTGTCCACTGGCAACATTTGTAGCTACCTGCACTGCATAATCAGTAACAGCACCTACGGCAGCACCAATTACAAAATTTATCCATTCCCCATTTTCATCACGACAAGCAATTGGATTACCGGCACAATAACTATAAGGGGATAAATCATAATAATCTTCTGCCAACAGATCCATCGTCTGCCACGATGGCACGTCACCCCCCCTCCATCTGGCCCCATAGTCATACATGTTCAGCCCGTTCATCCGGTCCATCTCCTTGCCGTTGTAGAGGTACGGGTTCGTGCCTGAGGTCAGCTGTCCGTCCGAAGGGCTTATTTCCATCCCAAAAGGATAATAGTCCGTCGTGCCGGCCACGGTATAGGCCGTTGATCCGGAGACTCCGATGCTGTCGCAGGCCAGTTGGGCACGGGTGTTGCCCAGATGGTCTTTCAGGAAATAGGTGTATTTCCAGCCACTCAGATGATTCATGGGAACAGTGCCGGTTGTCCGGATATAGCCCTCGGGAGTAAGTATCCGGGTTATCTTGTCGTTCTCATAGATGTAGCTTCCGCAATAGTCCGTGTGGCTTGCGGACAGGAGATTGGACCCGGTGTTCTCGGTCGTGGTCTCACCAAGGGGAATCTGCATCCGGGTCAGGGCGTAACTGTATCCGGCTTCACGTTTCATTCCTGTGGCATCATAGAGATATTCGGTCTTGTTTCCATTCATGAACTGAATCTTCGACGGTAAATTTAATGAATTATATTTGATCCAGGCAATACCTTTGTTCGAATCGCCATT
>JALNXZ010000117.1 GCA_023230125.1 Bacteroidales bacterium
ATTAGCCGAATTTAAAGAATTTTCAAAGGCGGACATAGAAAGGTTGAGGTGGTATCTGACTTTTTAGGATAAAAAAACTCCGAATATCAATTCGGAGCATTCTTTATTATTTCTGACAGATTTTGTTCTTATTTTTTCTTTGAACGATCTCCGTAACGGTTCATGAATTTATCCACGCGACCTGCCGTATCTACTAATTTGGATTTACCAGTGTAGAATGGGTGCGAGGAAGATGAAATTTCCAATTTTAGCATGGGGTAGGTCTCACCGTCAATTTCAATGGTCTCTTTCGTGTTGATGCAAGAACGCGAAATAAAAGTATCGCCGTTTGACATATCTTTGAATGCTACCGGACGATAGTTTGCAGGATGCAAATCTTTTTTCATAATTATATATCGTTATATTGTTTGTACGAAGTGGTAATTCATAATGGCCTGCAAAAGTAGGCAATTTCCGTAAAACAAAAAACAAAACTCAAATATTTATTCAAAAATCTTCGAAATGTATATTTTTTCATACAAAATATCTATCTTTGCGCGACGAAATCAAAATATCACTCATATAACTACTTATATATAAGGTAAAATGGTAAACTATAAAGAATTAGGTCTTGTCAACACCAAAGAGATGTTCAAGAAGGCATTCAGTGGCAAATATGCCATTCCTGCATTTAATTTTAATAATTTGGAACAAATGCAGGCAATTGTTCAAGCAGCGGTAGAAACGAAATCCCCGGTTATTTTACAAGTCTCAAGTGGCGCACGTAAATATGCCAATCAGACATTGTTGCGTTATATGGCTCAGGGAGCTGTTGAATATGCAAAAGAATTGGGGCAGGAAAAGCCTCAGATTTGTTTACATCTCGATCACGGAGATACTTTTGAATTGTGTAAGTCTTGCGTTGACATGGGCTTCTCTTCTGTAATGATTGATGGTTCTCATTTTTCCTTTGATGAAAATATTGAGTTGACTAAAAAAGTGGTTGAATATGCTCATCAGTTTGATGTAACCGTAGAAGGTGAACTTGGCGTTTTGGCCGGTATCGAAGATGCGGTAGTTTCAGATCACCATACTTATACAGACCCGAAAGATGTTGTTGAATTCGTAAAACGTACAGGCGTTGATTCTTTGGCTATCTCCATCGGTACTTCACATGGTGCCAACAAATTTTCACCGGCTCAATGCTCACGTGATGAAAACGGTATTTTGATTCCACCTCCCTTGCGTTTTGATATCCTTCAAGAAGTAGAAGCACAATTACCTGGATTTCCAATCGTTCTGCACGGCTCTTCCTCAGTTCCTCAAGATTTGGTGGCTATCATCAATAAATATGGTGGTGCCATGAAAGATTCTATCGGAATTCCCGAAGATCAGTTGCGTGAAGCATCAAAATCTGCAGTATGCAAAATAAATATAGACTCTGATGGACGTATTGCGATGACTGCTGCAATCCGCGAATTTTTTGCAAAGGAACCTTCCAAATTTGACCCTCGTCAATATTTGGGACCAGCCCGAGAGTCACTGAAAAAACTGTACATGCACAAGATCGTTGATGTGCTGGGTTGTGCAGGAAAAGCAGAATAAAGTGTATAGATGAAACAGGCTGTTTTCGGCAAAATGAAGACAGTCTGTTTTGCTTTATATGATAGGCCTCAACTTAGCAATAAGCATTGGTCCATCTCTGACAAACTATAACTCTGGTCACAAAATATTTCCTTTTGGAATGGTCACCTTTAGAATCCGTTGCCTTGACGTCCGTTAAGGAAGGTGCATTATTTTCCTGTTCAGACTTGTTTTTTGTGATTTTTGTTGAACCGATTTTAATGAATAATAATTTTTAATTGTATGGATTACGCCTTTTTTTTAGTGACGCTGGTTACCGCTATTGTTTTGGTGATTGGCGGACTTGGATTGGCTCTCTTGATTTCGCCAAGATCAAATAACCCTCAGAAGAGGGAAGCGTATGAATCCGGTATTCCTACTAGAGGAACATCCTGGATGCAGTTTAGGGTTGGATATTATCTGTATGCCATCCTTTTTCTGATGTTCGATGTGGAAACAGTGTTTCTGTTCCCTTGGGCAGTTGTGGTACGCGACCTAGGTATTTCCGGGTTGGTAAGCATTTTATTCTTTTTATTGATTTTAGTCCTCGGCTTAGCATACGCCTGGAAGAAAGGAACACTTGAATGGAAGTAAAAGATATCAAGATAAAAGGAATTCCTTACGAAGAATTCAAGGACAATGACTCTCTCGAAAAATATGTTGAGGAACTTCGCGCCAATGGCGTTGGAATTATCACCGGCGTTTTAGATGACATCATTAACTGGGGACGTTCAAATTCACTTTGGCCCCTAACCTTCGCCACCAGTTGCTGCGGTATTGAATTTATGGCAGTAGGTGCTGCAAGATATGACTTTGCCCGTTTCGGTTTTGAGGTTACCCGTAATAGTCCCCGTCAGGCCGACGTAATCGTTGTTGCCGGTACCATTGTAGATAAGATGGCTCCGGTTCTGAAACGTCTATACGATCAAATGGCTGAACCGAAATATGTGATTGCTATGGGAAGTTGTGCTATCTCCGGTGGACCTTTCTGTAATTCATACTGTGTGGTGAACGGTGTAGATAAATTCTTACCTGTTGACGTTTATGTTCCAGGATGTCCTCCTAAACCTGAAGCCTTGCTTTACGGAATGATGCAATTGCAACGAAAGGTCAAGATGGAGCGTTTTATGTTTAAAGATAAAGATGTAAAGGGAAACGAATAGATGGAAAATATAAAAGAACTTATCCTGGCAAAGATGTCCGATGCCGTGATTGAAGATAAGCAATATCTGACTGTCACCGTAAAGCCTGAAGACTTAAGGACTTTAGCTAAAATGCTGAGATATGATGAAGGTTTTGATTACCTGATTCAACTGACAGGTGTGGACTATGGTGATAATTTAGGTGTTGTCTATTTATTGGCAAAATCCGAAGATATAGCCAGTAGCATTGTCATGAAGACTGCTACTGCCGACAAAGAAAATCCGACCCTTCCAACAGTTTCCGATATATGGGAAGCTGCCAACTGGAATGAAAGAGAAGTTTATGATTATTTTGGGGTCATATTCATCAATCACCCTGATATGCGTCATCTCTTCATGACGGAAAGATGGAAAGGTTATCCGCTTCGTAAAGATTATGATGCCGGTCGTGACGTCAACCCGCTTGACTTGAAAAGTTATGATATGTCTGATACCACCGTCAGCTATGTTTCTGAAGGTGATGGTATCAAAAAAATAGAAAAAAAGCTTTTTGAAGACGATGATTATGTCGTGAACATTGGTCCGCAACACCCTGCAACCCACGGTGTGCTCCATTTCCGCACAGCACTCGAGGGAGAAATCATCAAAAAAATCGACGCAAACTGTGGTTATATTCATCGTGGTGTCGAAAAACTCTGTGAAGGACTCACTTATCAGCAGTCTCTGCATTTTACCGACAGGTTGGATTATCTTAGCGCACACATCTACCGTCATGGTCTTTGCCTGTGCGTTGAAAAGGCCGCAGGCATAGAAGTTCCTGAAAGGGCTGAAGTCATTCGCACCATTATGGATGAATTGCAACGTATAGATTCTCACCTGATTGCATGGTCTTGTATGTGTCAGGATATGGGTGGGCTTACGGCCTTTATTTATGGTCTGCGTGACCGCGAGAAGGTTCTCGATATTTTCGAGGAGACTGGTGGTGGACGTCTGATCCAGAATTACAATGTCATCGGAGGTGTGATGGCTGACATTCATCCCAACTTTGTACAACGCGTAAAGGATTTCATTCCTGTCATGCGTAAGGGGCTTAAGGAGTATCATCAGTTATATACCGGCAATGTCATCGCACGCGAACGAATGATCGGGGTGGGTGTGATGTCTAAGGAAACGGCCATCGCTTATGGTGTTACCGGACCGTCTGCACGTGCTTCAGGCATTCATTGCGATTTGCGTAAGATCACTCCATATGCTGCCTATGACAAGGTGGAATTCAAGGAAATCATCCGTACGAAAGGTGATAGTATGGCCCGTTATATGAATCGTCTGGATGAAATCGAGGAATCACTACACATCATTGAACAATTGATTGACAACATCCCGGAAGGCGATTTTTGTGCCAAGACAAAGGCCATCATCAAATTGCCTGAAGGAGAATATTTCCAGCGAATAGAAGGTGGAAGAGGTGAATGGGGCGTTTATATCCTGAGCAAGGGTGAAAAGACCCCATATCGTATAAAGTTCCGTTCTCCATGTATGACATTGGTTAACGCTATGGATACAATTAGTCGTGGTGGAAAATTTGCCGATCTGATCACCATTGGTGGTTCGATGGATTATATCATTCCTGATATTGACAGATAAAATGAATATCAAAATATTAGTAGATAATTATAAAAACACATAAATATGTTTGATTTTTCTATATGGACTAATTGGATAGACCAGTTCCTTCGGATTAACCTTCCGGAATTTTGGGTGTTGGCCATTGAATTTGTCGTGGTCGGAGTCATTATTCTGGCACTATATTGTGTTATAGCTTTGGCTCTGATTTATTTTGAAAGGAAGATTTGTGCTTTTTTCCAATGTCGCTTTGGCCCGAATCGTGTAGGACCTTACGGTATTTTTCAGAGTGTAGCCGATATGTTGAAAATGTTGATCAAGGAAATCATTCCGATCAACCATACCGATAAGTTTCTGTTTTATTTGGCACCGTTCTTTGTACTTATTGCTTCCATTCTTGCTTTTGGAGCAATTCCTTGGGGAAACGGATTGCAGATCCTTGATTTCAATATCGGTATTTTTTATATTCTATCCGTCTCTTCACTGGGTGTCATAGGTATCCTGTTGGCCGGATGGGCAAGTAACAACAAGTACTCCATGATTGGAGCCATGCGTAGTGGTGCCCAGCTGATCAGTTATGAGTTGTCTGCGGGTCTGGCTTTGATGACCATTGTGGTTCTGAGCGGCTCCATGCAGCTTTCGACCATGATCGAAGGTCAGAAAGATTGTTGGTATCTGTTTCAGGGACATATTCCTGCTATGATAGCATTCATCATTTATTTGATTGCCGGTCATGCAGAAACCAACCGTGGCCCGTTTGACTTGCCTGAGGCTGAATCAGAATTGGCAGCCGGTTATCATACGGAATATTCCGGTCTTCAATTCGGTTTCTTTTATCTGGCTGAATACCTGAACATGTTTATCATTGCTGCTATTGCCACTACTGTATTTCTAGGCGGTTGGATGCCTTTTCATGTAACAGGTCTGGATGGTTTCAATGCTGTGATGGATTACATTCCTTCCGTGATTTGGTTCTTCGGGAAAGTGATCATCCTGATGATGCTCAGTTTGTGGGTAAGATGGACATTTCCACGTTTGCGTATCGACCATTTACTTAATTTGGAATGGAAGTATTTGTTGCCGATCAACATGGTCAACCTGCTTGTCATGGTCATTGTTGTCATTTACGGATGGTATTTTTAATTTCCAAGA
>JALNXZ010000004.1 GCA_023230125.1 Bacteroidales bacterium
TTGTTGACATAGTTCATTTCTCCTCCATATTCTGCAATCTTGCTGTCAAGCATTTCTGCGCAACCGATGGCTCTTCCACCATTGGGGTCAAACTCATCCCGGATGGCCTTCATCTCTGCCATATGTGCTTCACTGATTCCACTGTTTCCACTTTCATAATAAATGATACTCGGGTTATTGCGGTTATAGATGATGGCATCACGCATCAGCTCCTTGCGCTGCTCCCACATCCTGCCGTTTACGTCTTCTTCGGCATCTCCTACAGGCATAGCTTCAATCAAGCCAACCCTGTCACAGGATTCCACATCTTGTTTCCAAGGTGTTACATACATCCAGCGCACCAGATTTGCATTGCTTTCTATCATCAGATTGTTGCTGTAATCACTTAACCATGCCGGAACAGAAGTCCCTACTCCAGGCCAATCATTGCCGGAACGTTGCGCATAACCTTTTAGCTGCAACGCCCTGTCATTCAATTTAAATACCCCATTCGTAAATTGGGTTTCCCTGAAACCGGTATGAACACGAACCAGGTCCATCACTTTTCTGCCCATCGTAATGGAGGTATTGACTTCATACAGATATCCAAATCCCCAGCTCCAGAACTGAAGGTTCCTCATGCTTGCAGAAACGGTTATTACTTTGGTTTCACCTGGTTGCAATGTAACACCTTCAGATTGAAATTCGCGCACCAACAACTTTTCCTTGTCACGAACCATCACGTTGAGTTTCATGGTTTTTGGCTTGTCATATTCGTTCCTGACTTCTGACTCTATATGCAATATGGCTCGTTTACCTTTGATATCAAAATTATCTACATAAACGTACACACCCTTCGTTTTCAAATTACTGTACAAAGGAAGGGTTTGATAAAGCTTATTGGTTAAATGCAAAAATACGTTCTTGATCAAGCCTCCATAATTGGTATTGAATGCATTGTTGTTCCATTGATAAGGTGAACCGGTAGCTCGTTCCTTGTATTTCGAGGAATTATTCACCCTGACTGCAATGACATTCTTTTTATTCCCAAATTTCACATATTTCGTCAAGTCAAACCCAAAGGCCATGACTCCATTTTCATGCAAACCAATCCATTGACCATTTACCCACACTTCGGCAGATTGTCTTGCGCCTTCAAATTCGATAAAGACTTTCTGACTTTTATGTTCAGAAGGGATACAGAACGTCTTACGATACCAGGCTACAGTATCAGTATGTTGGTCGACGGAAACTTTAAATGCTTCTTTTTCATTGAAAGCTGCCGGCAAATTCACAGATTTCCATTTTGAATCATTATAATTCGCTTCTTTTGCAATAGAGTCATCACCAATAAATATTTTCCAGTCCGGATTAAAATTATAGGTTGTCCGGATGGAAGCTCCAGCTGTGTTCAGGACACCCAACAAAAAAACAAAAAACAAAATCTGGATATTTTTCATACGTATATCTTTGAATATAAATTTATCTGAAAACATGCCAAAATCGAGCAAGCGACACAAAAATAAAAAAAATATCATAACCCGAACTACTTATCTCGGGAAAGGTTATAATAAAAAAGAAGGACAGAAATAAATTTCAGGCGGATATTGATTTTTCAGCGGATTGAACGTACCTTTGCTGTTCATTATTAACAGACAGAGCCATGCTTACCATTAAGTATATTTCAGATAATAAAGAGCTTGTTCTTATAGGGCTTGCAAAAAAGGGCTTCAAGAATATTGCACTCGTTGAAGAAGCACTTAAACTGGATGCAACACGTCGTAACGCACAGGCCAAACTGGATGCGGCTCTGGCAGAACTGAACCAATTGTCCAAATCCATCGGCCAACTGATGAAAGAAGGCAAAAAGGAAGAAGCCGACGTTGCCCGTCAGCGCACCACAGAAATCAAGGAAAGCAACAAAGAATTGGAATCCACCATGAAATCGGCCGAAACCGGTCTTATTGATATTTTGGTGCAAATCCCCAACCTACCTCATACAAGCGTACCTCAAGGAATGCGTGCAGAAGACAATGTCGTGGAACGTATGGGCGGTATTATACCGGAACTGACAGAAGAGGCCCTTCCCCACTGGGAACTGGCTAAAATCTATGATATCATAGATTTTGAACTCGGTGTCAAAATCACAGGCGCAGGTTTTCCTGTATACAAAGGAAAAGGAGCCCGCCTGCAACGTGCACTCATCAACTTCTTCCTGGACAATGCCCGCGAAGCCGGTTATCTCGAAATTCAGCCGCCTTATATGGTTAATGCAACTTCCGGTTACGGTACAGGCCAATTGCCGGACAAGGAAGATCAAATGTATCACGCAACGTTGGACGATTTTTATCTGATACCTACGGCAGAAGTTCCTGTCACCAACATTTACCGTGACGTCATCCTGAACGAGAAAGACCTGCCCATCAAGAATACCGCATACTCCGCCTGCTTCCGCCGTGAAGCCGGTTCCTATGGAAAAGACGTACGTGGTTTGAATCGTTTACACCAATTCGACAAAGTCGAAATCGTCCGCATCGACACACCTGAACATTCTTATGAATCACTCAAGGAAATGGTTGATTACGTACAGACTTTGGTGGACAAACTAGAATTACCCTGGAGAATTTTACGTCTTTGCGGCGGTGACATGAGTTTCACTTCTGCCATCACTTTTGATTTCGAAGTATTCTCTGCAGCACAGAAACGCTGGTTGGAAGTCAGCTCTGTCTCAAACTTCGAAAGCTATCAGGCCAACCGTCTGAAATGCCGATACAAGGGTGAATCGGGCAAACCGCAACTTTGCCATACCTTAAATGGCAGCGCATTGGCTTTGCCACGTATCGTCGCTGCGTTGTTGGAAAATAACCAGACACCTGAAGGTATCCGCATCCCGAAGGCATTGGTCCCCTATATCGGTTTTGACATCATCAAATAGATTTCGCTATTCTGCAGAAAGCTCTTAACGAGCGCTTTTTTCCTTTTGTCCAGTATTGGAAGGACACATTTTAGGGAGGTTTTCAAAATTATTTTTGCATGAAGCATCTTGTATTTCTTATTTTGGCTTTCAGTATAGGTAGTTTTGTTCAGGCTCAGACATTGAGTCAGGCTAAATCAATATATGCAAAAGGAGACTATAAGAAGGCACTTCCTGTTTTCAAACAAGAACTCGAAAAAAGGCCTAAAAATGCCAGTTTGAATTTATGGTATGGCGCTTGTTTACTGGAAACAGGAAATCCAAAAGCATCCCTGCCACATTTACAAATCGCAGCAGCAAAAGAACTTCCCGAAGCTGACAGATATCTGGCCAAATATTATCTGAAATCATACGCACCAGACACAGCACTGATTTACATTGACAAATATTTGGATGATCCTAGGATTGATGAAGATAAAAAGGAATCCGGGCAAGTGCTGAAAACATCCATCGAAGCAATCATCGAACAATTTCAGCGAATTGAAGATGTTTGTTTCATTGATAGCATTGTGGTACCTAAGACAGAATTATATTCAACAATCAAACTTTCCAAAGAAGCAGGTCTCTTTATGCCGGCCAACAAAGCCTTTCCGGAAATCCCGGCATCAGCCGGAAGTGCCTACTTCCCGGAACGGAATGACAGAGCATTCTTTGCAAGCCCGATTTCCGGAAATAATCTAGACATCGTAGCCCGTCACCGTACCCTCAATAACTGGGGAGAAGATGAACCATTACCGGCAACCATCAACACGGAAGCGGATGAATGCAATCCTTATTATCTGACGGACGGAGTAACCCTCTATTTTGCCTCAAACAGGAAGGGTTCCATGGGAGGATACGATCTATTTGTTACCAGACTGAACAGTTCAAATAACACCTATTTGTTACCAGACCAGTTAAACATGCCATTCAACTCTTCTGCCAACGATTATTTTCTAATCATTGACGAATCGGCAAAAAGGGGTTATTTGGCCACAGACAGGAACCAACCCAAAAATTATGTTGCCATATATACCTTTATTCCCAGTCGAACCAGAAAGCTGTTGCAAGGCAAAAGCATCAAAGAGCTCGAGGACTTCGCACAAATTCGTTCCATCAAGGCTACACAAAAAGGAAAGAATCTAGACTCTTTGTTACAGGACAGCTCGACTCCCATTTTGACAACTGTCCATGAAAATGAACCTGATATCATTTTCATCATCAATGATACGCTACAATACAGTAAGGAAAGTGATTTTCAATCAGATGAAGCTAGAAAAGAATACATTTCCTACCGTTCCACCTATCAAAAGTGCACCAAGTCTCAAATACAACTGGAAGAGAAAAGAGCTCAATACCTGCAAGCCAGTCCGGAAGGACAGAAACAACTCAGCACAGAAATTTTGCTATTAGAATCTGACATACTGAAAGTTAAGAAATGGCTTCCAGAAATGGAGAAAAGAGTTCGTAATCTTGAGATTACAAGAATTTCAAAATAAGATAGTTTACTTACGTATTTCCAAAAAAAAACGTATCTTTCCATAAAATTTTCCAAAAAATGGATTTGATACTTATTATAGGACTTATTATCCTTGGAATTTTCTTCATGATTATTGAAGTTTATTTGATCCCCGGCATTTCAATTGCAGGAATCGGTGGAGTTGCTTGTATGGCTGGAGGTATCATTATGGCCTATAGACATCTTGGAACAGGTCTCGGTACATTAACATTGGCTATTTCAGTTTTGGTACTCGGAATTGTACTTTATTGGTTTTTTAAGTCAAAAACCTTGGACAAAATGGCGCTCAAGTCTGAAATCAATTCAAAGACCGAACCTTTTCAAGGGCTAAATGTTTCTGTAGGAGATACGGGCGTAACCATATCACGACTTGCTCCCATCGGAAAAGTCTTAGTCAAAGGGAAAGCCATCGAAGGCCGTTCTGAAAATGAGATGATTGATGAAAACACACCCATTATCGTTACTGAAGTCGGCACCTACAATGTCCTTGTCCGTGTAAATAAAGAGAAACAATAACAATCCTTATAAAAAATACATTATGGTTGCAACACTATTAATTATCCTCATCGTATTGGTCGTAATAATGTTTTTTTATTACGTACCTTTCTTCTTGTGGTTATCCGCAAAAGTAACAGGAGTGAACATTTCACTGATACAGCTCTTTTTGATGCGTATCCGAAAGGTTCCACCCCAAAAAATTGTCAATGCCCTGATTGAAGGACACAAGGCCGGCTTGAGAGATCTGAAGCGTGACGAACTGGAAGCTCACTTCCTGGCAGGCGGTCACATCGAAAAAGTAGTACATGCCATGGTTTCAGCTTCCAAAGCAAATATCGACCTTCCCTTCCAGATGGCTACGGCCATCGACTTGGCAGGACGTGATGTTTTCCAAGCCGTACAAATGTCTGTAAATCCAAAAATTATAGACACACCTCCCGTAGCAGCTATGGCCATTAACGGTATTCAGCTGATTGCCCGTGCCCGTGTAACCGTTCGTGCAAACATCCGCCAGTTGGTTGGTGGTGCAGGCGAAGAAACCATTCTGGCACGTGTCGGAGAAGGCATCATATCGGCCATCGGCTCTGCCGATTCCCACAAAGACGTACTGGAGCACCCAGATTCCATTTCCAAAATGGTTTTAAAAAAGGGACTTGATGCCGGTACTGCTTTTGAAATCCTTTCCATCGACATTGCCGACATTGACGTAGGCAAGAACATCGGTGCTGAATTGCAGATGGACCAGGCCAATGCCGACAAGAATATAGCCCAGGCAAAAGCAGAGGAACGTCGCGCCATGGCCGTTGCTCTTGAACAAGAAATGATAGCCAAAGCACAGGAAGCCCGTGCGAAAGTGATCGACGCAGAGGCTGAAGTTCCAAAAGCCATGGCCGAAGCTTTCCGCAGTGGGAATCTCGGTATCATGGATTATTACAAAATGAAAAATATTGTTTCGGACACCAACATGCGGGAAGCCATATCGAAACCCTGCACCAAAAACGAATCAAAGTAACAGCATAAAGATGAAAATCTTTCCGGCATCAGAACTCCTTATAAATGCAGATGGAACCATATTTCATCTGCATTTAAAATCTGAACAAATATCAGACACAATCTTATTGGTCGGTGACCCGGGGCGTGTCGATATGATTGCAGGTTTTCTGCATGACATTGAATGCCGGGTATCAAATCGCGAATTTATCACCATCACCGGTTGGTACAAGGACAAACGCATTTCTGTCGTAGGCACAGGCATCGGTACGGACAATATTGATATCGTCCTCAACGAACTGGATGCCATAGCAAACATAGACCTCAGCACCAGAACAGAGAATCCTGTAAAGAAGTCGCTGACTTTCATCCGAATAGGAACCTGCGGTGGTATGCAAGCGGATCTTCCGGTCGGGAGTTTTCTCATTTCCGAAAAATCCATTGGTTTTGACGGTGTCCTCAACTTTTATGCAGGCCGTAACGAGGTTTGCGACCTTGACTTTGAAAAAGCCTTTTGCCAACAGATGGAATGGCCGGAACAAATGGCTGCACCTTACGTCATTTCAGCCAATCCAGAATTGGTGGAACGCATCGGCCGGGATGACATGCATCGCGGTGTGACCATTTCAGCCAACGGCTTCTACGGACCACAAGGACGAGCGTTGCGTATTCCCCTGGCCAAACCCGATATGAATGCCAAACTGGAGCGTTTCAAATACGGAAAATATCGCATCACCAATTACGAAATGGAGAGTTCGGCTGTTGCCGGCCTATCAGCATTATTGGGACATAAGGCCATGACCGTATGCTTAGTCATCGCCAATCGCCTGGCCCAAAATGCCAAAACCGATTATCAGACAGCCATGCATGAATTGATCGAAAAAGTTCTGGAAAGATTATAAAAAATGAACGAAGAAACTATTTGTGCCATTTGTACAGCACCCGGAATGGGGGCTATCGCTGTAATCCGCATTTCCGGTCCTGAAGCCTTTTCCATCTCCGACAAGATTTTCAAGGCAGCATCGGCTACTAAAAGCATTTCCAATGCCGAAGACCATACGGTACTGCTTGGCAACATCCACCAGGAGGAACGGATCATCGATGAAGTCGTTGCCACCATCTTCCGAAACCCACACTCTTATACCGGTGAAGACATCGTGGAATTTTCATGCCACGGTTCAGTCTATATCCAGCAAAAGATCATACAGATTCTGATCAAGAATGGCTGTCGTATGGCAGAACCGGGTGAATATTCCAGGCGAGCCTTTACAAACAGGAAAATGGATCTTTCCCAGGCCGAAGCCGTAGCAGACCTGATTGCATCCACTTCCGCCTCCAACCACAAACTGGCCATGCAACAAATGCGCGGCGGCTTTTCCCGCGAATTGGACAAGCTCCGAAACGACTTGCTCCATTTCGTCACCATGATAGAGCTTGAGCTTGATTTCAGTGAAGAAGAAGTGGAATTTGCCAACAGAAAAGACTTGAATGAACTGGCCGAAAAACTGGAAAAGCATCTGCACAAACTCACAGACTCCTTCCGTCTCGGAAATGCCCTCAAAAATGGAATTCCGGTCGCTATCGTCGGAGAAACCAATGCCGGAAAATCGACACTTCTGAACAAGCTCCTGAACGAAGACCGCGCCATCGTTTCAGCGATAAGCGGCACTACCCGCGATGTCATTGAAGACACCGTCAACATCAACGGCCTCACCTTCCGTTTCATCGACACAGCCGGCCTCCGTCAATCCACACAGGATGAAATTGAGAAGTTAGGCATCGAACGCACCTATCAGAAAATCGAACAAGCCCACATTGTCCTTTGGGTCATAGACTCCACCATGGTAAGCGAACACATCGAATGGATGGCAGGAAAAATCATCCCCCGAACTAAGGACAAAAGCCTCATCATCATCTTCAACAAGTCTGACAAGATTTCCAAAGACGAGCAGCTGGTTTTGGATGATCTTTTCAAAATCTACTCCAAGAACCGCATTCACATTTCAGCCAAGAAAGGCGAAAATTTGGATATCCTACGGGGAAAGTTACTTGAAATAGCAGGACTTCCAGACCTGGAACGCCAAGATATTGTAGTGACCAATCTCCGGCATTACGAAGCCCTCACACTCGCTCACGAAGCCATTTTGCGTGTTCAGCAAGGCCTTCACGACAACCATTCCAGCGAATTCCTCTCCCAGGACATCCGCGAATGTCTGCATCATTTGGGGCAGATTACAGGGGTTATTACGTCGGATGAGGTTTTGCAAAATATCTTCAAGAATTTCTGTATTGGGAAATAGTTGTGGTCTGCGTCTTTTGGGTAAATGAATATATCCGTTTTTCCTGAGTACTCTTTTCAGATATGTTTTCGTGTCAGTTTTAATTTAAGGACCTCGTATTCACTTGACCGCTCTTTGCTATATTACATATTAGCATACGGTAATTTCTCAATTGCTAATCGGTAAGGTGAATTTAAATGAACTACCATTGCCTTGCTCACCTTCCATCCAAATTTCTCCTCCGGCTTTTTCTATAAATTCTTTACAAGTAATCAATCCCAGACCTGTTCCTTTTTCAGCAGAAGTACCATCTGTTGAATAATGAGTATCTATCCTGAACAGTTTTTTTCGGTTTTCTTCGCTAATGCCTATTCCTGTATCAATAACAGAAATTTCAATCAAATTATCTTTTTCAACAGAAGTAATACTTACTGTTCCGCCGCTATTCGTAAATTTTATAGCATTTGATATTAAATTTCTGATTACCGTTGAAGCAATATTTCTATCAACATACACATATTGATTTTCAGGAATTTCCTGATGTAAAGCAATGTTCTTCTCTTCTGCACTATTTTTCAGGACAGAAATATTTTTGACACACAATTCTCTTAAATTAACCTTTTCAGGATTGTTTTGTAATTTATCCGATTGACTTCCAGCCCATAAAAGTAGATTCTCTACCAAATCGAATAAATGATGAGCAGAGGTGTTAATAATCTTACTAAACTCTACAATTGCATCCCTATCATATTTCTCCGCTTCTGTTACCAATATATCTGAAAACCCGAGCAATGAGCTAAAAGGGCCTTTGAGATCGTGAGAGATAATTGTGAAAAATTTATCTTTTGTATCATTTGATTCTTTAAGATCAGCTTCTGATTTTGATATTTTTTTGATCGCAATTTCAAGTTGTTTGTTCGTTTTCTTTTTGAGCAGAAATCGATTATATAATATAATGATTAATAATAAAATAAATAATGAACTTATTATCAACGAATTTCTTTGGATTCTCTGCTTTTTTAATTTTAATACATTTATTTCATTTTCATTTTTTAAGAGTTCAATTTCTTTTTCTTTTTTAAAAGTTTGAAATTTCACCTCCATTTCTGCAATATTTTTTCCTATTTCTTTCGAAAAAATACTATCCTTAATATCTGAATACAGTTTATGATATTCGTAAGCTTTTTTGTAATCGCCTTTTGCATAACATAATTCAGAAAGGGTAACATCGCAATCTTTAATCAAATGTTTTGAATCAATTTCCTGAGCTATTTTTAAACCTTTATTAAGATATAACAATGAATTATTATAATCCTGAAGTTTTATATAAACCTCCCCAATATTTCTTGAAGCATTAGAGATACTCCATTTATCTCTATTCTTTTCACCTATTCTTAGTGATTCTAAATAATATTCTAATGCTTTATGATAGTCTTCCAGATACCAATAAACCATTCCAATATTATTTAAACAAGGCCCCATGATTTTTGTATTACCAGTTTCAATACAGTTATTCAACGTTTTTTTATAATACTCTAATGCTTTATCATAGTTTGCCAATTTCATATAAGCGATTCCAAGATTGTTAGATAATCTATAAATCATTTCTTTATAGGCAATTCCTTCAGCTATATCCCATCCTTTTTGCAAATATTCCAATGCTTTCTCATAATTAGCCAAATGCAGGTAAACACCTCCGATATTATTATACAATTTTGAAATAGTTTTTTTATCCCCGATTCCTTCTAGAATATTTAACGATTCCATATAATAATTAATTGACTGATCATAATTACTTAGAAAGAATTGTACTCTGCCAATTCTGTCTAAAGACATAGCAATCTCTTTTTTACTTTTATATTTTCTTGTTAATTCAAGTGCCTGGTTTGCATAATCTAAAGATTTAATATATGATATGGTGTCATAGGCTACTGATAATTCGTTTAGAACATCAATTTTTTTTAAGCCGGTAGATCTTTCAAGAAGAGAACTTAGGTCATCAATTTTTGGATCAATAGACATAGCCGGCAAGACATTAAAAAAAAGAAATGATGACAATATGAATATAATAAGTCTGTTTTTTATGAATGTTGCCATATCGTAGTAATTTAATGGATTATTTTCATTCACTGTATGCTAACGGCCAGAATGCAGGCACCATTGATGGGTTTGACTTAGGTGGTGGCATTACATTCGTTGTTATCGGGCACACTATCTTGGATTGTTTTGTAATCAGATCTATAAGTTTTACTTATAAAAATATAAAAATACATAAAAATTTAAAAGACTTGTTCGATGTTGGTGATTCTTTGTTGATTGGGAGAAAATTCGCTGATAAGCATATCAATAATAGCGTTGTGGCTTTCAACAAGGTTGACCCATCAGGAAATCGTTCATCATCCGGATATTGCCCTGGGACAGCCAGTCTTGTTCATTGTTTGGGTTTATAACAATGGGCATGCGTTGCTTTGAGTTGTGAATCCTGCTCAACAATTCATTGGCCTCGGTGGTTATAATGGTGTAAGTACTCCTGCTTAACCCTGTTGATGGATCCTTCCAACGGTTCCAAAGTCCGGCAAAGCAAAACGGATGCTCATCTTCCAACCGGATGAAATACTTTTGTTTGTGTTTGCCTTTTGGATCCAGCCATTGCCACTCATAGAACCCATCCGCATAGATGAGACATCGGTTTTCGGTATATGCTTTGAAAGACGGCTTCTCCGTCAATGTTTCAATTTTAGCATTCAGCGTACTGTCCTGAATACTCGTATCCCTGGCCCAACGCGGAATCAAGCCCCAATGCATGAGCTGTAAGCGTTCAGGTTCAACGCTGGTGACTACCGGCGTTTCGGGATGTTGAAAGCCATTGAATTCTTCGCCTTGAATGTTTCTAACCACCTCTTCAATGCCTTCGTATTTCTGCTCAAGCATTTCAAGGACCTTTTTTGATGCCCTGAAATAAAAACACATATTCAATCCGCTTTAATGATCATGATTTCGTCCAATCGAGTCGTATAATGGGGCGAAAGTTTTTCCTGTTTCATTTTCCAACGTCTTGCCGGATCTTGCGCCGCCAATAAAATTTTATGCGGTCCAAAATCAGCATTGATTCGATCTATGGCTTTCATCAACGCTTTGTGCTTTGGGTTGGAATGCTCAAACAGATTCAGCTGGTTCGGCAGTGCAGGAACGATATCCATCAGAATCACCCCGGCTTTCTTGTAGCAATAGCCATTGACAAAGATTCGTGCGAGGGCTTCCTTCGCAAACTTGGCTAACTCGCTGCTTGAGGAGGTCGGATAAGGCAATTTGAGAACGATGTTCTTACTGCATTGGGCCAAATCTTCCCGATGAAAGTTTGTGTGAATAAAGACCATCATCGCCTGACAGCAACTTTTCTGCTGTCTCAATTTTTCCGCACAAGTCACGGCAAACGTGATGACTCTTTCATTGAGTTCGATCAAACTCGTATACATTCTGTCGAAAGAGCGCGTAGTGGCTATGCTCTGCTTGTTTTTCAGGTCTTCCAGTTCCAAGGTCCGTTCTCCCTGCAACTCCCGTTTTAGACGAAGTCCTACCACCGACATATTTTTCTTGATCCAGCCGTCCGACAATTGGATGAAGTCGTATGCGGTCTTGACACCCAAATAAATCAGCTTTTTGCTGTGTTGTTTGCCGATACCCCATACATCTTCCACACCAAGCCACTTCAAGGCCTTGATGCGCTTTTCCTCACTATCCATGAAATAGACCCCTCCTGTGCGTTCCGGAAATTTTTTTGCAATGTGATTGGCCACTTTAGCCAGTGCCTTGGTGGGAGCAAATCCGACAGAAACAGGAATGCCGGTTCCTGTCAGCACTTTGTGCCGCATTTGTGTACCGAGTTCCTGAAGATTATACAGATCAAACCCATCGAAGTTCAAAAAGGCCTCGTCGATGCTGTAAATCTCCATCTTGGGCGTATAGGTGAAAAGAATGGACATCACCCTTGAGCTCATATCACCGTACAAACCAAAATTGGCAGAAAATACTTTCACGTTGTGCTTTTCGAAAACTTCCTGGTGATGAAAAGCCGGAGCACCCATCGGAATACCCAAAGCCTTGGCCTCGTTACTACGGGCAATGACACAACCGTCGTTGTTACTCAGCACAACGATGGGCTTTCCGTTGAGATCGGGACGGAAAACGCGTTCGCATGAAGCGTAAAAATTGTTACAGTCAACCAAGGCAAACATATCAGAACGATTTGATTACGTGCGTCACAATGCCCCAAATGAGGAACTCATTATCGGCCGTCACATGGATGGGCTTGTACGCATCATTGGCCGGCATCAGATAGCAACCGTCCTTTTGAAACCGGATACGCTTTACCGTGAACTCGCCATCAATAAAACAGACGGCAATCTTCCCATCCTCTGGCTCCAATCCTTTGTCTATCACCAACAAATCCCCATCCGAAATACCAACGTCCTGCATGGACTGTCCACGAACCCGACCGAAAAATGTCGTGGAAGGATGCTTGATCAAATGCTTGTTCAAATCAATGGCAACATCCACAAAGTCACTTGCGGGCGAAGGAAAGCCTGCACTGATTTTTCCGGAGGCCAAAGGCAAGCTCAACTCCGTTTCCGTGAGAGCTGAGTATAGATCGAGCGTCGAAGACTGATGCAGTTTTGTGGGTGACATGGAATATTTTCTTATTACAAATGTAGTAACAAATTTCCCCAAAAAGAAACGCTTTTTACCTCACTTTGTTGCTTCCTGTTTGGAATGGAAACGGAATTCTGAGAGTTTTGATTCCGAAAGAAGAAGTCATGCCTATATCGGCTAAACAAATTAAAATTGAATAAATGATACATATGGAAAAAGTGCAAAAAGTAGCCGGAAGCCTATAGACTCACGGCTTTTAAATTACTTATTCATCGGAATGAAACGATGTTGACTCCCTCTTTTTGTTTTCATGTCAATTGGCCCTTGCCATTTTATTATTTATAATTAACCTTTTTTTTTAAAAAGTATCTGAAAATTTAAATTGTTAGTATTATAACCATTGAAAAAATGCTAATTTTGAACGATATTTGAACCCTTAGATATAATAATCGTATTATGACTCAACTTCTTTCCATCACCAATCATTTTCAATTGGTTGGTACAGTAAAAGAAATCACTCCTTTTGGAGAAGGAATGATTAATTCAACCTATCGTGTCAATATTAAAGATGCTCAGGAGGAATATGTTTTACAAAAAATCAACCATGATATTTTTCAGGATGTTGACCTTTTGCAAAATAATATCAAGCGCATTACCGACCATATTCGCCATAAATTGACGGAAGCTGGCGAAACAGACATCGATCGCAAAACATTGACCATGATCCCCACATTGGATGGTAAATTATATTATTTCGATGGCGAGAGCTATTGGCGCGTAACCTTGCTGATTTCCAATTCCAAAACTTTTGAGGCTGTAACTCCGGAGTATGCTTATTATGCAGGTCAGGCTTTCGGAAACTTTCAGTCCATGTTGGCCGATATTCCTGGAGAGCCGTTGGGTGAAACCATTCCAAACTTCCACAACATGGAAAATCGACTGGAATCTTTCCGTTTAGCGGTAAAAAATAACGTTGCCGGAAGGTTGGATGAAGTCAAGGATTTGGTTGATGAAGTTGAAAAAAGAGCCTATGAAATGTGTCAATGCGAACGTTTGTATCGTGAAGGCAAATTGCCGAAACGCATCAATCATTGTGATACAAAAGTAAATAATATGCTGTTCGATGATTCGGGCAAAGTTTTGTGTGTGATAGATTTGGATACCGCAATGCCGGGTTTTGTCATGTCCGATTACGGAGATTTCATGCGTACAGCCGGTAATACGGGTAAAGAAGATGACCAAAATCTGGACAATATTTCATTTAATATGGACATCTTCAGATCTTATACAAAGGGTTATTTAGAATCTGCGAATAAGTTTCTTACCCCATTGGAAATTAAGTTGTTACCTTTTGGAGCCAGGCTTCTGACCTATATGCAATTGAGCCGTTTCCTGGCTGATTATCTGAATGGTGATACTTATTACAAGATAAACGGTCCTTTACATAACCTGCAACGTTCTAAAGCGCAATTCAAACTATTGCAAAGTATTGAAGCTCATTATGAAGAAATGGAGGCATTTATTTCATCTTTGACTGAAAAATAAATTCTGCAAGAAGTAGCCTTAAGAAATTGAGAATCGCGAATCGATCTAAAAGTATTTGGGCTTCTTCCGATACTGGTCTTTTAGGGTATTCATCAAAAAAAGTAATGGCATAAACGAATGTTTATGCCATTACTTTTTTATTTGTTTTCAATTTCTTTCTTTCGACTTAACGCTTCCAGAAAATAATAATCAGCATAATTGAGTGGTACGTCAATCTCACTGTTATGAGGTATACTGCCAACAGAATGCATCAGCAGGAAATTGCCATTGGTACCTAATTTGGCACGATAGGCTGGTGTTCCCAATGAGTACAAAATACTATCCGCATATAATTTGTAAGAAGAAGCATTCGGAATGTCAAACGTACTGATTTCGTAGAGCGCAGAAGCTATGCAAGCAGCAGAAGATACATCCCGTGGTTCATTGGGTATTTTGGGAGCGTCCATATCCCAGTAAGGAATCAAATCTTTTGGCATACGAGGATGCTTTTTCATAAAGGCAAAGGTCTTTAATGCCTGATTCAGATAGATAGGATTTCCGGTTTCCTTGTAACAAACGGCAAATCCATAGATTGCCCAAGCTTGTCCCCGTGACCAGACAGATTCATCCGAATATCCCTGAGCCGTCTGACGGTGTCTTACGGAGCCGTCAACCAAACTATAATCTACAACATGATAGCAACTGCCATCCGGACGAAAATGTTCAGCAAGAGTCCTGTTTGCATGACTGACCGCAATATTGTAATAAGTGGAGTCTCCAGACAACCTCGTTGCTTCAAACAGAAGCTCCAGATTCATCATGTTGTCAATGATGACCGGGCATTGCCATCCGCGTTGTGCTTGCCATCCCTTATCGGCATCCCAAGATTGAATAATCCCGGGGACTTTCCTAAACCTGGTAGATAAGGATTTGGCTGTCTGAATGATAATCTCTTTATATGCCGGATCTTTGGTCAGCTTATAGCCATTGCCAAAACTGCAACCAATCATAAAGCCTACGTCATGATTCCATGTGATGTTTTTAGCCTCTTCAATGGCTTTTGAATATTTCTTTGCGAGTGGTAAATAGCTTTTATCTTTGGTCAATTGGTATAAATACCATACAGAGCCGGGGAAAAAGCCGCATCTCCAGTCAGTATAATCACAATAGAAAACTGTGCCGTCTTTTTTAAGAGTGGTTGGATTCAAAAATTTACCACTTTTTTCAATAACTTTAATCTCTTTGTTAATTTGTTTCTTGGAAAAATTGATATTTTCCTTCATAAACTTTCTCGATTCCAAAGGCTTGGCAGCAGCATAGGAGGCTGACACTACAATCATTGCCAAACTTAATAATTTGATTAATCTCATTTTAATTGTTTTTGAATTTAACATGGTGCTATCCATTATCATGATTATCATTGCTTCTCTTTTTTCCATGAGGTTGGAATGCAAGAAGGATTATGAATTGTCTTTTCATAATTGTTGTTACCTGATCCATTCGGATTTTACCTCCATCACCCTTCCTTTACCCTTAGATATCAGAATTCTCAAATCACTGGCATTGGTTAAACTGAATCCGCAATCTGATGTTTTAATATCATTAGGTATTTTATCTTTGAAAAGGGTTAGGAATTGGCCACCACCTGAAGTCAACTGAACTTCAAACTCACCTGTGGCTTCATAAGACCATATAATTTCAACATGATCAATTTTGGCATCATCTTTCAATTGAAAAGTAAGATCATCACCGGCTCTGAATTCCCAGGGAAAAACCGTTTTATTCATGCTTGCAGTCTTCGCATTTTCCTTTGCTTTCAAATCAGTTACTGTCAGAATGGTTTTCAAACGGATATCCTCCGAAGAAGCTCCGATCATGATATCAAAATCACCTGGTTCAACGACCCATTCATCATGTAAATTAAAAAGTGCCAGATCTTTTGATCGGATTTGCATGGTGACGGTCTTTGTTTCTCCTGGTTTCAGATTTACACGTTCAAAACCCCTCAAGTTTTTTTCATAGGTAGTCACACTTCCCACTTTATCTTTTGTATAAAGTTGTACAACCTCATCACCTTCCATGGTACCTGTATTTTTAACTTTAAAGGTAACAGTCACAGGTTCTACAGGTGTAATCTCATTTGATGACAATTCCAAATCTGAATACTCAAATGTGGTATAACTTAAGCCATATCCAAAAGGGTAAAGAGCGCCGTTGATACGAGATTGGTTTCCGTTTAGTCCCGGCTTGATACCACCATCAATCTGAGAATTTGGTTTACATGGAAAATTAAATGGTATCTGCCCAACAGTCTTAGGGAAAGTAACCGTCAACTTTCCACCTGGATTATAATCTCCAAACAAGGCTTCAGCAACAGCTTTACCACCCTGGGCACCGGGGTACCAAGCTTCAAGAATGGCATTTACATTCGCATCAGCCCAATTGATGGAGTTGGGACGTCCATTGATCATCACCATAATGATCGGTTTACCTGTAGCATAAACCGCACGAAGCAAATCCTCCTGATGTCCGGGCAATTGCAAACTGGAACGTGATTTATTTTCTCCGCAGGTTCTCTGTCCTCCACCCATTACCATAATGGCGACATCGCTCTCCTTAGCTATTGCAACCGCTTTGTCCATATCTGCCTTTTCTTCCGCTGTCAGATCAACAGGCATAATTTCCGACAAAGGCCAGGAGGCATCGACCAAATCGCAGCCTTTTTCATATTTAACTTCACAATTATCACCCAAACGATTCTTTATACCTTCCAGAACAGAGGTAACCTCCGTTGCCAAAGGTCCATAATGAGACAAAGCAAAAGCCTTGGCATCAGCATTTGGCCCAATCACAGCAATGTTCTTCAGACTTTGAGCATTTAAAGGAAGTATTTGATCTTTGTTTTTCAACAAAACCAAACATTCTCTAGAAGCTTGTAATGCTACTTTTTGATTTTCAGGTCCATTAACTTCTTTATCAGCTGCTTCAAGATCTGTTTGATAGGGATGGTCAAACAATCCAATCATAAATTTCACACGAAGTACATCTCGAACACGATTATTTATAGTCTCCATACTGATTGCTTTTTCCGCAATCAATTCACGAAGAGGATTAATATAGGATTCAGGAGATTTGAAAGTGCATCGCACATTCAATCCGGCCTCAACGCTTTGACGTACAGATTCTTTGTAATCCTCTGCCACATCATGCTTGTTCCAAAGATATTCAACTCCGCCACTGTCCGATACAACATAGCCACGAAACCCCATCTCTATACGAAGACGTTCCATCAACCAATAGGCACTTCCTTCAATAGGTATACCATCATAATCATTATAAGAACACATGACACCCAGAATACCTGCCCGCTTTATAACCTCTTTCCAGGGATAAACATGGACATTTTCCACTTCTCGTTTGGACATTTGCGGGTCAACCCTGGACATTCCTTCTCGGCCTCCTTTATTGTTGCTATAAGCTATAAAATGTTTTGCAGTCGCCGCAATCTGATAATTGGTTTGCATTCCGGTAGCCATTGCTACACCTAACTCTCCAACCAGATAAGGAGATTCTCCATACACTTCCTCATATCTTCCCCAACGTTGGTCTCGTCCAACATCCAGAATGGGGGCATAAACATTTGTATATCCCAGTAAACGGCCTTCCCGTCCGGTGATATAACCAACTTTATGAATCAAATCGCGATTCCAAGTATGCCCTAAACCTAGCTGCGTTGGGAAATTCGTTGCTTTATAAGCTTCTACACCTCTGATTCCTTCATTCGTAAAATCGGTCGGAATACCCAAACGTGTTTCTTCAATAAAGAAACGCTGAACCTCATTGAATGCCCAGGCATGTCTGGATGCAGGCCAACAATTTGGATTATCTGATACCGCGACGCCCCACTGCTTAAAGCCGTTCAAGTGTTCATCTATGGCAGCCACTCCATCTTTCCAAACTTTATTTTTCCATTCCGAAGTTGGAAGATCATCAGCGAGGACACGCTTATAGCCGTAAAGAGTGACCATCTGACAGGTCTTTTCTTCAACTGTCATTTGAGAAAGCAAGTTCTCAATACGTGCATCGATTGATGCATTCGGATCCTCATAAACATCTTTGATACCATTTTTGTTAAGGTCTATCCAACCTTTCTGATAGATTGGACTTTTACCAATCTCAAATTTCTTTACGGGATCCCCGTTTTTAGGAAGCATCAAACCTGCGTATACCATTCCAGAGGAGAGACATCCAAGAACAAAGAAAAACGCTAGTAGTCGTTTCATAATAGTCTAGTATTTATAGTTTATTTCTTAAATGAAAAGAAGAGTGTCATTCTGATGCCCCCCTTTTATTAAACTGCAAATTTACAATAAACTTAGTTGATTCATATCCATTTGAAGTAATTTCAGCAAAATAACCTTATCTTTGCAACAGCATGTTGCTGTTTTTTGTAATAGATCCGCTTAATACTATCTGATTATAAAATCTTTCCACATTGGAAAGTGTCTATCACTGAAACTAGAGTATTCGAAAAGAAATTAGAAGATTGACCTCTATCTTACATAAAAAACACATTCTTGAATGGACTGATGCATCCTTTCAAAGGGTGTTGTTTGTGATTATTGATGCATCGATTTAAGAAGTATGACTGAAAAAATTATTCTTACGCTTACCAAACATCCTCTTTGGGGATATATTCTGCAACCAGTACTTGTAGAGGAAAATGAATATGGGAAAATGGCCATTCTGGAATATGCAGATAGCCAATCTTCCGGTTTCCACCTATTAGATGACTTGTCCAAAGAAATAATCCAGCTCTCCGAGAAAATATCAGACACCACCCTTATGGAGTGTTTTTCCAAAGAAAAGGAAAAAACCATCACCGCTTTTCATAAAAAAGTAAAGCGAGAAACAATTGAGGTTTCTATACTTCCTTATATAAAGGATATCCAAAACCAGATTCTCACAAAATTAACAAAAGCAAAACTGCCCCTCTATTTTAGAGAAAACGTAAAAATTAGAAATTTATACGAGACAAATAAGGTCATTGTTCCAAACGATTACTCAAAAGCCATCTTCAATTTCAAAAAAGAAGAAGAAAATTCAGGCATACAGTATTCCATTCATGTAATATGGCAGGACGAAGAATTGGACATATTCTCACAAACATACATACCTCTTTGCAGCGAACCCGCAGCACTAGTCATCAACAAAAAATTACTTTTGTTCAATGATATTGACATCAAAAAATTGATTCCGTTCTTTTCGAGAAGAGAAATAGAAATCCCGATTTCATACGAAAAAACCTATATCAAGACTTTTATTAAAAACTGTATGAAAAATCATGAAGTCATCACAAAAGGCATTGATGTAAGAGAAATAACTCCCCATAAAAAAGCATAACTATCCCTCTATACTGACTCAAGCAATATACCAGGCCTTCAACCTTCATCTAAAGAAAGGTTTTGGGCTACCAGAAAATCATGAGCACCCTATTAAAACTCTAACTTATCTTATGCCTATTCCAAACCCAATAGAGGCCGTCGGATACTTTTGGAACGTATACTGCGCGTGCGCTGCAATGATGCCCAAGAATTTCAACCTGAGCCCGAGCGTAGCTCCCGGCATCACCTGACTGGAACTGATACTGATCGGGTCCGTCATATTGATGATCTGCATCTTATATTCACCTCCCCCTGTATCAACAGGATCACCAAGCGTAGGGTAATTCCCGACCATTGTCAAATCAAAATTCGTCCGAATGAAACCAACCCCAAGATACGGTGTAAAAAGAATTAAATTCTTGGAGATAATGACATTGGCAGTTAGCGAACTGGTCGACATTCTCATACCTTGAGTGGTATAATCGTTCGACTGAGGATCCGGAACATATTCCAAATCTCCACTGACCAACTTATCAGGTGTCACCTGCGCAGAATTAGGAAATGCATAACTGATGTCAAACTGGTTATAGGCGACCAAAGCAGAAAGGTTGAATGGCAGATATTTAAAGAATGGTATAAACTCCTTGAAATTATTCTTCAATCCAACTCCCCAAAGAGAAGTCTCAACACCACTAGTCTTAATGGTTGGCACAAAACGAACCATCAGGTCATTGTTCAAAGGCAAGCCCAAAGTAAGCTGAATACTGGCAGAAGGCACATATCGAGTAAAGCCGGATGGTGTCGTAAACGAAGTGATGACACCGTTTCCATTGTCATAGAGTGGATTTTCACTGCCACTTTTCAGGTAGTGAGGTTGCATCAGACGCAATTCAACACCATCTCCACTTCCTCCGAATGTCGGTGCCTGAGTGACATTTGGATCCACCGTTTTTAAGTTTGTGAGTCCAGCCAGACTAAACATCTGGTCAGCAACAGGTATCTGAGTACCATTTATCCCGATTCTTAAATCAAAGCCCAACAACTTATGGGTATCGGCCGTATTATACCAATTCGAGCCCATCCCTGCCGCAAATGCATTACCTGCAGGTGCTAGATATCCTTCTGCGACCTTATTCAGGTCTTCGACTCCCGATTTAAAAATATCGGAAATGTCATTTTGAGCTTTTAAGGAATATCCCAAACTGCCAAACAACAATAAGATTGATGATAATAGTGCTTTTCTCATAGGTTTATATTTATTTGTGAATAGATTTAGGATTTCTAATCTTACCTGCGACAAAAATACCTTAAAAATAATTATTTCAACAAATTGAACGAATAAATAGTTTAATAAATGAAATGCCATTAGAAACATAAAACAGTCAAAAGCAAAAAATTTGTATATTCGCAGTAAATTATACAAACAGTTTTGCGTTATCATGTTCAGAAAAATTGGACACCTCATTAAATTTTTGGCTATATTCTTTTTTGCCTCAACCATATTGGTAGTCATCGTCTTTCGATTTATGCCGGTCTATTTTACACCGCTCATGGTCATACGCACTGCGCAACAAATAAGTGAAGGAGAAAAGCCCGTATTACACCATCATTGGGTCTCTAACAAACATATCTCCAAAAATCTTAAAAGAGCAGTCATTGCCTCAGAAGACCAACGTTTCTACGATCACTGGGGATTTGATGTTGGAGAAATCAAGAAAGCAGTAAAAGAAAACAATAGACGCAGAAAGCCACGCGGAGCCAGCACCATCAGCCAACAAACGGCCAAGAACGTTTTCCTTTGGCCCAAGTCCTCTTGGGTACGCAAAGGACTCGAATTCTATTTCACTGTCCTTGTCGAAGTTTTTTGGAGCAAAGACCGTATTCTGGAAGTCTATCTCAATTCCATTGAAACAGGAGATGGCATATATGGAGCAGAAGCTGTGGCAAAAGACCATTTTCTCACTACTTCCGAAAATTTAACCAAGAGGCAATCAGCACTAATTGCTGCCACATTGCCAAATCCTATCCGCTTCAATTCAAAATATCCATCCTCATACATTCGTCGCAGACAAGAGCAAATACAGAAGCAAATGCGCTATATTCATTTACCGAAAGAATAAATATTCCCAGCTCATTTTAATAAAATAGAACTTTTACCTCCTTATCAATATCATTGTAAGACATCCTTCAATTCTTTTGATTCGAAAACCACTTTTTCAGGAGGGTATTTGGTCAGTTTGATCATCGCCTTGGCCACATCTCTGGCATATACACCCCGATATTTACGGAGTGGACCGATAAGAAGCCATCCAAACAACAACATAAAAGCCATAGCCATACATTCAAAAAAGCGAAGTTCTTTTCGCTTTCCAATCAACAAAGAAGGCCGAATGAATTTTAAGTTTCCTGAGTATATTTTTCGAACAGATTCTTCCATCTTACCTTTTGTTCTAAGATAAAAATTAGAAGAGGCGGCATTTGCTCCCAACGAGGATATAACCACTAAGTTTGGTATGGAAAATTCACTGGCCATATGTGCAATGGACGTTGGGATATCGAAATCAACCTGAATGAAAGCATCCTGAGAGCCAGCTTTTTTGATAGTGGTACCTATGCAACAAAAATAATCAGTGGCATTTAACTCTCCTTTAAGATGGAGCAGATGACGAAAATCCATCAAAATCAACTGTTCCAGTTTTGAATCAGAAATTGGTATATAATCACGCAAAACGACAGTTACTTTCTCATAGTTCTCGTCGGCAATCAATTCATGAATGAGAGCCATCCCCACAAGCCCGGATCCACCAAATACCACAGCTGTCTTCATACTTTCTGATTGATAGGTTCATTGACCAAAGATATAAAAAATGCCCATGAATTAAAGTTCCATGGGCACTAGTGTCCCGTTAAAAGTCGCTGAAACTGAATAACATAGGATAATCATCCGAAATCCGTTCAGTGTAAGTTTTGTTAAATATCTCATTTATAGGCATTTTC
>JALNXZ010000118.1 GCA_023230125.1 Bacteroidales bacterium
TGCTGACGACAGCGCTCCCCCAGCACCGGTGGATCCTTGACGCGCTCCCGCCGTCGGCGTGCCTCGGGGAGACGCCTGCGCAGTCGCTGGCCGAGGCATGGGGAGACGAGCACGCTTTCCGTCTCGCCGGGATACCGGCGCTCCGGATCTACGAGCGGGACAGTCACCTGATCACCCATACCCCCGAAGACCGGCCGGAGCGGCTCAACTACACCCTCGCCGCCGAGTGCGCACGGGTCGTCGCCGGGACGGTTGTGGGGCTTGATGCGGCCGGCGACGAGCCTGAGATCAATCTTTGGGTCGAGAACGGGACGGTGACGTTCACGGCCACGGACAACGCCTTGGTTGAGGTGATCGTCGACGGCACCAGCCTCGGGATGCTCCTGTCCGGGTCGGTGACCCTCCCGGGAGGGTCACACGTCGTGCAGGCGGTCACCTACGGCCCCACCGGGACGAAAGCGGTCGCGACGGTCATGGGGGAGGGGGTGGAGATCGTGCCGCCGGCGGCATCCGGGAGCGGCATCGCTATTCCTTTTGGGAGCATAGCCGAACCCGGCGAAGAACCTCCGTTCCACTTCGGATATGCGCCAACCCTGCTTTCATACCACCTCGACCGGCCGGACGAGGTCGCCAGGGTTGACGGTTACTTTGACGGGGTCCTGATCCGGGATCTCGAAAACGACCATGCGGTGATCCCGGTCGCAGGGCCGCACTCCTTCACGGCCGTGGCCTACGGAGCCGACGGCGCGGTGCTCGGGGCCGACCGGGACGACTTCGCACTGCAGGGTTTCAGGAGCGCGCATCTCGACGGCGGGCTCCTGGAGGTCAATGAGACCGGCGGGGTTACCTGTTCCGCGTCGGCCCGCACCTACACCTACACCTACAATCCCGACGAGCGGTATTATATCGTGGTGGGATGCGACTACCGGGACACCGCGGACGTGTTTCTGCAGATGACGGCGTTTCAGGTGGAACGTCCCGACGGTTATAAGGATGACCGCCGTTTCTTTGACATGCCAGTCCTCAACGACTCCCGGAGGGAGGAGAAAACGGTCATCCTGGACCCGGAGGGGCCGGGCACCTACCACTGGACCGTCTCCTGCAGCGAGGGGGACGGAAGGGCCGCGGAGACCGGGAGCCTCGTCCTCCGGTGAACCTACCTGAACTCCGATGCCGGTAACAGTCCAATATATCGGACATATGTCCAAAAGTTTGGACGCTCGGGGGGAGCACCTCAGGGGGCCCTCCCCTCGTTATCATATTGCAATCAGGCGCAACCATACATGCCCGGGCGAGCCCCCATGTCGCGGGTGTTTAAGGTCTTCCTCCGCCGCTAAGCCCTACTCGATCTCATAGCACCAATCAGGCCCTTTACGAGGCTTGCAACCCGGCTTCCGGTAACATCCGGAGAGCCCTCGGTCCCGTCAGGCATTACGCGTCGGTCGCCAGAGGCCAGAACTTCGGGATGATGTCCCGCTCATCATAGATGACATGCACGATCTTCTGCACTCCGTCGATCTCGACGGTCCCGGCTTGGGCGATGACGAGCGACGTCGTGCCGCACCGGACCGTCCCGAGGATCACGCCGCCGCCGACCGAGAAGGATGCGGAACTCCCGGGTTCCCCGGCGACCGTCCCCTCGAAGAACCAGATACGGGGCAGGGCGGCAGCGAATGTGCCCGACTCATTCTTAACGAAGGCCCGGGCGCCTTCGGCAACAGGGCCCGGCACCGGTTCGATGTCGAGCACGAACTCCCGGCCGGAGAGGCGGGAGGTTTGTGAGGGTCACCTCGCCGGCCGGCGGGACCGGGCTGAAATACGCAGGATCGGCCACGGCCACGTGTGTCGTAGGGCCGGCCGGCATCCGCTCTCGATCTTCTCTCACCATGACCACCGCAGGACCCAGCAGGTCTACAAGAGACAGGTCAGAATCCTGCTCCAGAACCTGGAACAGTGGGAGGAGTTCGTGGCCAGCCGATCCCGGATCGAGGATGGCTTCAAGGTGGCCAAAGAAGCGTTCTCGTTACGGAGATTACACCGCTATTCAAGACACTCAGTCGTGACTGCTCCCCCTCCTCTCGTCGGGGGCGTCTTGGGTTATCCCTGAGATTGCAGTCCCAATCTCATAATATTGATCGCTGCGTTCTGATCCCGATCCATCACCAACCCACAATGCGGGCAGGAATGAACACGATCAGAAAGCGTCTTTGCGACGACCATTCCACATCGGGAACACTGCTGAGACGTGTTTCTGGGGTTCACCAGGATCACGCGCGAGCCAGCCTCTTCCGCTTTGCTCTCAGTGATCGAGATGAACATCGTCCAGGCGACATCGGCAATGCTTTTTGCCAGGCTGTGGTTTTTCTGCATGTTTGCGATATTCAGATCCTCGAACACAATCGTCCCGAACCGATCCACCAACTTCCGGGAGGTCTGGTGAGCAAAATTGAGCCGTCTGTTGGCGATCCGTTCGTGAACGTGCGCGACGATCTACCGGGCTTTCTTCCGTTCTGGAGTACCTTTCTCCGCTTTTGAGAGCCTTCTCTGTGCTTTTGCAAGGGCTTTCTCGTCCGTGCGGAAGAACCGTAGATTCTCGATCTTTTCTCCGTTCGAGAGGGTGGCAAAGGATTCGAGACCAACATCGATCCCGACTGTGGTCTCCTTCCGTGGTGCAGGCGTGGGATCGTACTCGACCGAGAAGCAGGCATACCACTTCCCGGTCGATGACCGCCAGATCGTGAGCGTCTTGATTGTCCCTTCAACCGGGCGATGAAGGACGACCCTCACGTCTCCGATCTTCGAGAGATGGAGGTGGTTTCCATCGAGGTTGAACCCATACTGAGGATAGGTGAAACTGTCGTATCGCCCCTTCCCCTTGAACCGAGGGTATCCAAGGGTTTCTCCTGCCTTTACGCGCCGGAAGAAGGCTTTGAAGGCAAGATCAACGCGCATCTGAACATTCTGAAGAACCTGAGAATGAACCTGGTTTAGATCGGGTCGCTCCTTTTTCCATTGGGTCAGGATCTTGTTGGTTTCATAGAGAGAAATGGGACGCTGCTCCTGCTCCCACGCGTTCTTTCGCAATGCGTAATAAGGGTGCCGGAGGACGGCATTCATCCCCCACTAAAGTGGGGGGCCTTCTGCCTGTTTTCTTCGTAAAAGTCGTCGTGGTGAATGTACTTCTGGTAGGGGCGACAATAGCAGCGGGAGTTAACGAAAAGAAGAAATTACAGAGGGTCGCGGAGTGGTGAGGCGGGGAGGGGGCTAATCTTCTTGCTTTTGATGTGTAGCCGCCTGTTCTACATACCCTGGAGATGATTTTCGTAACTGTTGAAATACCGGCAATGCTCAACACCGCGCGCAAGCCCGTCGACCCCTTGCGCAGCCAGGCCACGAGGGAGCGTACAGGATCCGGCAGTTCTACGAGGCGAAGCGGAAACCTGCCCCGCTTCGTTACGGGGGTTTCAGGGACAACCGATAATCGGTGACCGATCCGGTTTCGCGTATCCGCCAGGCTTTGGGGGGTACTAAGATCTCAAATCTTGCTCCTTTCCCTTCCTCACCGGTCTCCTCGATTGTGATACCTGTGATGCTGAGAATCTCCCTGGCTAGAAATAGACCATATCCGGTATTCTTCCCGACGCCCCTGTAGAAGATCCTTTTCTTCATCTCCTGAGGGACACCAGTCCCGTTGTCCTCGATAATAATGACACCGGAACCATCCATCTCCCGGAACGACACCGTAATCTCCGTCGCCCTTCCCCCATGACGAACGGTGTCGTCTATCAGATTGAAGAACACCCGCTCAAGGAGCGGATCCGCATAGACCTCCAACGGACCCACGGCAATATCCAGGTGGACCCCTTCAAGTGGGGCGCTCTTCGCCGCTTCCTGCACCACCCGACCCACGCACTGCCACGTGGCGGTCTTCATCCCCATATCCTGATAATCGCGGGTGAACATGATCTGTGCCTGGATAGCCCTGACCGCCCTCATCACGCCCTTGAGATTCTCCTCTGCGGTCGAGCCGGGGGACACCCCCTCTTTGAGGAGTTCGAGATCCCACGTAACCGCCATGATACTGTTCAGGATATCGTGCCGCGTAATGGACGACAGCAGGTTCAGTTTTTTATTGACCTCGCGGAGCGAGCGGCGGTACTGTTGCATCTCCGTAACGTCCTTGGAGATCCCGACGCAACGGACGGGGCGACCGGACGGATCCCATTTGGTTACCTCACCCCTGGAGTACACTCCAATCCACTGGCCGGTCGTGCCCCGGATGCGGTATTCGACATCGAAACAGGGGATTTTTCCGGCAAGGTGTTCATCGAGCGCCTGCGTGACCCGATGAACATCGTCCGGGTGTATGAGTCCGAACCAGGCATTCCGGAAGCCGCCTGCTTCATCGGGAGAAATGCGGACCTGATCAACCCAGGAACTGTTCAGGACCGCCCTGTCGGCCGCGATATCCCAGTCCCAGACAGACAGATCCGCCCCTTTCATAGCAAGGTTCAGGCGCTCTTCACTTTCTCTGAGCGCTTTTTCCATACTCTTCCGCTCAGTGACATCAACGCACGAAAACAGGATGCAGAGGGGATTGCCGGACTTATCGGCGACAAGGTGCACAGAGACCTGAGCGTCGATACCCGATCCCTGTGCCTCCAGGACCGTCGATTCGCCGATCCAGCTGCCTTCGTTGAGCACGGTACGCAATATTTTCGGGGTATCGTCGTCAAACGTGATGAGATCGCCAATCGGCCTGCCAAGCAAATCCGCTTCGTTGCACCCTGTCAGCTTGAGAAACGACCCGTTCACACACGTGATGGTCCCTGCAAGGTCCGTCGTCGCGATGCCCTCAAGGGACGAGGCAATGGCGTATTCGTGTATCCGTAACACTCGTTCCAGTTGTTTGCGTTCAATTGCGTAGTGGATAACCCGCGACAGCCTATCGCTGTCGAGGTTCCCCTTGATGAGGTAGTCCTGAGCGCCTTCCTTCACGGCCTCAAGGGCCATAGATTCAACGTCGAACCCGGAGAGCACGATGATCGGAATTTCCGCCGTCTGGTTGAACACCCTTCTGAACGTATCCAGCCCCCAGCTGTCGGGCAGGGCAAGGTCGGTGATCACGATATCAAACTGTCCTATCTGTATCTGCGCCATCCCTTCGGAGAGACGTTCCACCCATACGAGATCGAACCGTTTTTCTTCGAACGCATTCAGTATCTCCCGGATCAGCAACGCATCGGATGGGTTATCCTCGATAAGAAGCACTCTGAGGGGGTACCGGATCATGACATTACGCTCCACCCGGCAGCGTAACAACGTGCAACCAGAAGTGCTCAATCGACTGGACCACGCAGATGAACTGCTCCCAGTCGACAGGTTTGGTGATGTAGCAGTTCGCGGCGAGTTTATACATCCGGAGAATGTCTTCGTCCGCTTTTGAGGTCGTCAGAACGACGACCGGGATGCATTTTAAA
>JALNXZ010000119.1 GCA_023230125.1 Bacteroidales bacterium
TTTGTAACGGAGGTTGGTATTGGTATTCCTGTCACCGACAATCTTGATCGGATTGTCAACATGAATGGTTCCATGGTCTGTCGTCAAAATAATCCTTACATGATGCTCTACCAAAAAATCAAACATTTCGGAGATGGCAGAATGTTTGTACCAGGATTCAGTGAGTGAACGGTAGGCAGATTCCGTACTGGCCAACTCCCGGATCATTTTTGATTCGGTGCGGGCGTGGGATAGCATGTCTATAAAGTTGAAAACCACCACATTGAGTGGTGTGTCTAACATGGACTTCACTTTGGTTATCAATTTTTCACCAGCTTGATTGTTATTGATTTTATTATAGGTGAAATCATATTTTTTGCGGAATCGGTCGAGTTGTGTCTGGATGAGGGGAGATTCGTTCAGATTTTTTCCTTCTTCCTCGTCTTCGTCCACCCAGAGGTCAGGGAACATCTCCTGAATCTGAAGCGGCATCAGGCCGGAGAAGATAGAGTTTCTGGCGTATTGTGTGGCTGTAGGCAGCAAACTGTAATAGATGTTCTCATCAATGTTGAACTGATCACCTAACAGTCGTTTGATGACTTGCCACTGATCAAAACGAAAATTATCTATCAGGATGAAAAAGACTTTTTCTCCGGAATCCAGTAAAGGAAAGACTTTGGTCTTGAAGAGATCCGGACTCATCATTGGGCGGTTTTCAGGATGGTCTATCCAATCGATGTAATGTTTTCGGATAAAGCGTGAGAAAAGGCTGTTCGCTTCCACTTTTTGTTGCTTCAGCATTTCATCCATGCCTGTTTTAGTCTGGTCGAGTTCCAACTCCCAATACACAATTTTTTTATAAACGTCAATCCAGTCTTCCCATGTATTTGATTCATTGATTTGCTGGTTGAGCTTCACAAAATTTTGCTGAAAGGAGGTTGTCGTCGCATCGTGAATAATTTCATCCTTGTGAACGTTTTTCTTGATGGTCAGCAGCATTTGTCTGGGATTGACAGGTTTGATCAGATAATCGGCAATTTTGTTGCCTATGGCCTGATCCATGATATCTTCTTCTTCGCTCTTGGTAATCATCACCACAGGCAGGGATGGCAAAAATTCCTTGATGGCGTTTAAGGTTTCCAGACCGCTAAGGCCAGGCATGTTCTCATCGAGAAAAACCAAGTCAAAGGATTGTTTCCTGCATAAATCCAATGCGTCCTGTCCATTGGTCGTCGTAATGACTTCATACCCCTTCTCCTCCAAAAAAAGAATATGAGGTTTCAGTAAATCAATCTCATCGTCAGCCCAAAGCAGTCTGTCTTTTGTCATAATGTTTGTTTGTTGTCATGGGTTTGGTCGGATGCCTGCATAATTTTTCTCGAAAAATTCGAGATATTTTTCCGGTGAAACACCTGCTTCCAAAAGTTTCAGATTGGAATCCGATACCATCAATAGTTTTATTCCAGGATATTTATTTTCCGGCTTTTCATTTTGGAAGACTATCCAGGATCTGTATCGCATCACATCTTCTGCATTTTCAAAACCACGGATCAAAAGTACATCCATTTGACCCACTTTTACAAAACTTAATTCATAATCGCGGATTAAAAAGTTGGTAAAGTTATAAAGAGCCACATCAAATTGTAACTTGTTGATGTTGGTCGTCTCTATCGGATAGCTAATCAGCATTACATGTGATTCTGCTGGGTCGAACTTGAATTGTTGCGCCAGTGAGTCAAGTTTGGCGACACTGTCTGTCTGTATGGAATATTCCATGCTTAACAAATTGGTGTATCCTGCCGATGCGACAGGGCGACGGCCTTCGTTCCAATAGGCCAGCATTTGGGTGATGGTTGGAATGAGGTCACTTTTAGGATAATTATCCACGATGTAGGTCAGCAGACGGTGAAATTCTTCCGGTTTACCGGTTCTAGCCGATTCCATGGCCTGGAGGAAGGTAAATTTGGGAATGAGCGGACTGACCGGATAGTTTTCTTCCACGTAATGTCCGATATTGAAAATACTGTCTGTCTGCTTCTGGAGGTATAAATGATATGCTTTTGCGTACAAGGTGTCTTGAACCTGATACATCTCAATCAGTTTCTCGATGAAAAGCGAATCGTCCAGGCGTTTGGCCAAAGGGCTTTCAGGGAAAAGAGCGATTTGCTTGTTTCTGTCGATGTCTGCTTCAACATCCCGTTTCTGCTGTTTCAGCATCAGGTAGGTGATGTAATAGGTGTTTTCCAGCCAGGGGCTTTTAGGATAACGTGTTTCCAGTTCTCTAAAAGCTTTTAGGGCCAGTCTGTCGTTTTCCATTTGCTCGCGGTAAATCAGTCCGGAGTTGTAGAGGGCTTCGGCAATTTTTTCGTTGGAAGCATTCAATTGTTCTTCTGTGAAAGGTATGTTCTTGAGGTAGAAATTGGGGTTTAGTGGATCATCTGCACCTTCTTTTATTTCCGGTGGGAGGCTTTGTGACGAGTCTGTTGCCGTTGAATCGGCTTCCGGCTTTCTAAGTTCGGTCTCAGTCTCTTCTACATTTGTTGTATTTTCAAAGAGGGTAGTCTTGTTGTTTCTTCTCCAGTCGTCTTTTAAGCTGCGGTTCCCCCATTTTTTGCGGAATTCCGTCAGACCTATGCCAGTGGTGTTTGGGTTATAAAAGTACCAACTCTTGTCTGTGGAAATCTGAGGCATGCCAAGTGGAGATTCTTTTTGGGTTGGCGTAGCATTGTCTTCCATTGCTTCTTGATTTGCACTTAAGGCTTCTTCCGTATCCTTTAGCCTTTTTTCTTCTTTGGCTTTCTTCTCTGCTGCTTTAACAAATCTGTCAATCAATTTGTTACGCATTTCTTCAGGCATTTTGGACACTGCCTGTAGACTATCTTCATCACGGATGGTCACTAAATGGGGAGCCAGGACTTTCAGAATTTCAACTCTTTTTGAAACCAAATCATATCGTTCATCTTCTTTGCCCAATATAGTTATGGATTCAGCATAGCAGGAGTCTGCCTGTATGAAATTTTCTGTCTTATAGTAGAAATCACCCAGTGCCAAAAATGCTTTGAGTTTATGGGGTCCATTCTGTGTGCTTTTTTCAAGGGCTGTGTGATAACTTTTAATTGCTTTTGCTGTGTCTTTTGCTGCAAAATACAGGTTTCCCAAAGCGTAATAAATCTGGTCCAGATATTCTTTATTCTTGCTGCTTCGACTTAGTTTTGTGAGCTTCTTCAGCGGCTTTTGGGGATTAATTCCAGGATAAACCTCCGTTTGGCGGATACGGGCACTCAGTTCCATCTCGTAAGGAGGATTCATGCCTGGAATGGAACTATAAATCTTGTAAGCCGGAGTGATTTTTCCTGTTTCCTGATAAAGTTGTCCTAAAAGGTAGCTCCAGCGGTATTTTTCAATTTTTTTACGGGCTTTTTGAACAGCTATTTCCAAAAATGGAATGGCTTCCGAATAATCTTTCTTTCGTATCAGGAAATCGGCATAGGCACTTGAGAATTCTGTGTTTAAAGAAGGGGTAAAGCCCTCTTTGTTCAAGCTTTTCAGGACGTTTTCCGCATCATAATACCATTCCAGTTCGGTATAGGCTCTAGCCCTCAGGATGCCGGCCTTGTCGCAAAGTAGCTTGTCTGTGGAAAAATGTCGGATGATATAGGAGCAGGTTGAAGAGGCAGACAAAAAGTCTCCTTTGTGGAATTGGGAATTGGCCATCAACATGAATACTTCATCCATGAACGGATTGAATTCTTCTTTACTGTAGAAACGTTTTTTTTCAGCACTGCTTCTTGAATTTGGCTTTTTGTCAGGTTTTACGCGGATAGAATGTTTCTTGATGGCTTTTTGGCATTTTTCTATGCTTCTGTCCATATTGGAGGCGGTACTTTCTGCGTTCTTATGATTGCTTACCAGGTAAATTGGTATGAGTTTTGTATAGTCATCTCTGTGTGCGCCCTGAAGCTGCTTCATCCCTTGTTTGTATGCTTCGTGTCCGTTGAAATGGATGTTATACCTTGTGGTTAAATCGTGATAATGACGGCTACCCCACGTGTTCTTTTGAGTAGAACAGGCAGAGAAGAACAGAAGTAGCAGAATTATAGCTGCGTAAAGGAAAAATCTGTTTCTCATTCGTACAAATGTTTCAAAAAGGTGTCTGCATGTTTTACACCTATCATTCTTTTAAAAAACTGTTTTTCCGGTAATTTATTGTACCTCCTGTCTTCTTTCTATTCTGCTGTTTCAACGATGAAACCGCATGATTTCAAATCTTCCCAGTAGGAGGGATATGATTTGGAAACCACATCCGGATGGTTGATCCGAATGGTTCCTTTAACCAGTGCCGCCGGAGCAAAAGCCATGGCCATCCGGTGGTCTTCATAGGTTTCAATGGCTTCTTCAGGGCTGGAGGAGCAGCGTTCGCCATTCCATTCCAGGATACTGTTCTCTTTTTCGTTGAAAATGAAGCCGATTTTTTGACCCTCATTGATGAGGGCTTGTATCCGGTCTGTTTCTTTGATCTTCAGACTTTGCAATCCGTTCAGGTGGAAGTGGATACCCTTCAAAGCGCAAGTGACGGCAATGGTCTGGGCAAGATCAGGTTGATTAGTGAAATCAGCCTGAAATACCTGTATCTCCTGGTCGGTTTTGGTCAGTTTGACACCATCTTCCAGATAAGAAGTATGTACACCTAAATCTTCAAACCATATTGCAATCCTGGAATCTCCCTGCATACTTTTCGGGAAGAGACCTTTTAACAGGAGGCTGCCTTCTTTGGCCAAACTGAGCATCTGATACCAATAGGAAGCTCCGGACCAGTCTGATTCCACCTGAAACCGGATGGCCCGATAAGGTTGAGGTCTGATGTCAATGTGTTTGTCCGACCATTCGGATTGAACGCCGTATTGACGCATCATTTCGAGCGTCATCTTGATATATGGGCTGGAAATCAATTCTCCCTGAATGGTTAGTCGCAGACCTTTTTGCATGGTCGGTGCCAACATCATCAGGGCAGAAAGGTATTGACTGCTGATTCCGCCATCTATGTCGATATCTCCTCCGATAAGCTGATGACCGTATATTTTAAGTGGTGGAAATCCTTCATTTTCGAGGTATTCTATTTTTGCTCCCAACTGGTTCAGCGCATCCACCAATATCTTGATCGGGCGATTTTTCATCCGTTGACTTCCGGTAATTTCCCAAAGGCCTTGATACACTGCCAGAAATGCGGTCAGAAATCGCATGGCGGTACCTGCGGCTCCAATATCCATTTTGTCTGACTGAAAACTCAAGGCTTTCATCAGGACATTGGTGTCATCGCAATCAGCCAGATTTTCGAGGAGGTTGTTCTGCCCCCTGTTTCCGGCTAAAGCGTTCAGAATTAAAGCCCTATTACTAATGCTTTTTGAGGCTGGCAGTTTGATGGAACCTTCCAGTAA
>JALNXZ010000120.1 GCA_023230125.1 Bacteroidales bacterium
ATTTGTATGATCTGCTATTTAAGCCAAATAACGGAATAACAGCTTAAAACAACAGAAATGTAATTACTAATGAGCCGGATCATTTCTAATGAATTGCCAATCTTGAAAAGAAACGACTAGGGCTAACACCGCCCAAGCCACACCACCTTCGGTGGCGCGGCCTGGCCACCCGTTAGCCCAAATCGTAAAACCCGTAGATTGTGTTTCCTGAAAATGGTTGAGAAAGAGAAAGATGATGAGTTCTTGACTTGTATTCTCTTTCTATAATGTATTGGAGATTGCGAAAGATTTGAATTAAAACTAATATTACAATAACTGCATAAAATTTGAATGTTTTTCTATGAAAAGAGTATTATTGATTGTGTCGTTGATAATTATATCGTTTAGAATTTGTGTAGAAGCTCAGGAAATAAAATACGGCTTTATGGCTGGATTGGGTTCTTCCGGTTATTCTTTAAGAAATTCTTCCACAAATGATGGATATAGCGTAAGTACCTCAAACGAAAAGACTTATCACATAAATGGTTTTGTGACCCTAAAAAGCGACAGTTGGTGGGGCATAAGTTTAGAGCCAGGTTATAAAGAGAATGGCGCTTTCATATATTTTGAATACAATATTGATCCACATCAATTTAGCTATAGCGTGACTAAAAAATATTCAATAATTGAGCTACCAATCTTGTGTAATGCTTATTTGAATCATCATTTTTATACATCAACCGGTTTAGGATTCGATTATATCGTTAAAACTAAATATGAAGATTTTTGGAGTTTGGTAAATCCAACTTATTCGTTTGGAAGAATTTTACCTAACGTGGAGAATAAGTTTAACTGTTCTGCGATATTAGGTATTAATTATAAGTTAAGCAATCTTTTGGATATTAGTGTGAGATACAACTTAGGATTGACAAGATTAATGAGGGTAGATTTGGTAGATGCATTGAACTATCCGTACAGACATCCAGCTGCATTAAATTCCTTTTATATCAACTGTTGGCAGATTTCTCTCAAATACAAAATGAATTGACTAATCCTTATAAGGCAAATTTCGGTTTGGATTAATATGAAAAAAACGACTCGGGCTAACATTACCCAAACCACACCCACTTCGTGGGCGCGGCCTGGCTCGCCGTTATGCCCAATAGTAAGAACCCGTTGCTTTTGTTAATTGCAATGATTACCTTTGATAGTATCAAATGATAGTATCACATACAAATGAAACCACCTTATAAAATAACATCATTCATTCTTTCTAAGGTTTCTTCCATATCTGAAAAATTGGGCGAAGTCAATGCAAATTACTTGAGTAAACCATCACCGCAATTAAGGAAGCAGAATAGAATTAGAACAATTCATGCATCACTGAGTATAGAGGGTAACACCTTAACACAGGAACAAGTCACGGCACTTCTTGACAACAAGAGAGTACTTGGACCAAAGAAAGATATTCAGGAGGTTCTAAATGCAATAAAGGTTTACGACCAATTATCAAGTTTCGATCCCTATTCCCGGGAATCCTTTCTTTTGGCACATCAGATACTGATGGGTGGATTAATTGAAACCCCTGGGCGATTTCGAAATCAAAGCGTAGGAATTGTTCATGGAAAAGAGATAGCGCACGTAGCACCGCCTGCTGTAAATGTACCTTTTTTGATGAAGGACCTTTTTGGTTATTTGAAAGATGATGAAGATCTGATATTGATAAAGAGTTGTGTGTTTCATTATGAGATGGAGTTTATACATCCCTTTCTTGATGGCAATGGTCGAATGGGTAGACTTTGGCAGACGATAATACTTTCAAAAGCAAATCCGGTTTTTGAGTTCCTACCTCTTGAGACTCTAATCATACAAACACAAGCTGATTATTACAAAGCATTGGCGATAAGTGATAAAGCCGGTGAATCAACAGCCTTTATCGAATATATGCTCAAACTGATAGAGGATTCTCTTATCGAATTACTTGATTATAACAACAAAGTACTGAATGATACTGATCGAATTGAGTATTTCATTTCGTTGAATAAGGGTGAGTTTACAAGAAAGGATTATATGAATGTATTTAAAGATATTTCGAGTGCCACTGCCAGCCGAGACATTAAAAAAGGGGTTGATATGATGATTTTTGAAAAAACCGGAGACAAAAGGCTCACAAAATATCTGATAAAATAACTACTGGGCATAACAATGCCCAAACCACACCCGCCTTCGGCAGGCGCGGCCTGGCTTCCCGTTAGCGGTAAGCATAAGAGCTGGTATCCTTACCTATTTCAAATTTTTTAAGGAGATTAATTCTCATTTAATAAATCTAGCATGAAAGAACTTAATGCAGGTAGTATGAAATTTTTTAATAGATGGAAAGAGCAGAGAACGAAGAAATGGCAATATGCTTTTCTCCATGGATCAATATATTGGGGCTTGCCAATTGCGATAATTCTCTTTTTGATTAACAGCCATTTTAAAGTGGATCAAATGCAGTTGTCAAAACTTATAACTTATATAATTGTCTTTCTTGCAGGTGGTTTTTTCTCTGGTCTACTTGAATTTAAAAGGTTTGATAAGGTTTATCAGAATCTGCGTGATGATGAATCTATTGAGTACGGAATTGTGATACTTAAATCTGGAAAAGTATGGAATCACGAGAATCTAAAGATTCAAATATTAGATGAAAAAATACTTCTGATAAAAAATGAACTATTTTGGTTTGAAGATTCTGATGTGTCGGTTGATAAAATTAATGAATGTTTCAACTTGGTTTTGAGTGACTTTCAACGATTAAAAATGAATTCAGCATTTAATGAGTTCACAAAGATGTTTGATGTAAGGCTTCAGATATTTGATAATTCAGGGTCGATAAATCCACTGATAGATAAGATAATCTAAAGGATGCCTACCGCTAACACCGCCCAAGCCACACCACCTTCGGTGGCGAGACCACCCGTTAGCGGCAAGGCTAAAAACCGTATATTTCTGGTTCATCGGTCAAATTGCCAAAAGAAAACTGCAAATATAAACAAGTGTCTGAAAGATAAACACTATACTTACAGCATTGTTAATGAGAATTATAGAAAAGGCTGTATATGATTCAATGTATTTTTGAAAACTTTCCGGATGTTAATAATAATTTTAACTAAAAATATAAACTATGAAGACATTTTGTACAATTGTAATGTTGTTTATTACTAATTTCATTACATTTTCCCAAATTAATTTGGTCGGAAGTATTGATGGTGTTGAAAGTAATCTAAAACTTATTCATTTTTCCGACATTGAAGAGAAATTCTATGCAACAGATTCTGGAGTTATAATTTTGTACAATTTGGATCTTACAGAATACAAGCGTTTAAATTATGAAGCAATATATGGTAATGATTATTGGGAAACAGCAATTGTAAATATATCTGATAAGTTATTCAATAGCGATTCAAAAATCGAGTTCCTTTTATGCCACTATGGTAATAGTGATGGAACAAAAATTGAGACTATAGTGATTAATGAAGATGGTGAAATAATATTCAAAGCTCAGGATAGGCAACCCGCTAGAGCTGTTGGCTCATTTGGGAGTTACTCTGTGGATGATTGTATTTTTAATACACAAAATGGCAATTATTTACAGTTAATAAATGCTGCTTCAGATGGAAGCTATAGTTATTCAGAGGTGTATTCACTACCTGGAAATTTGCCAAATGAGGTTAAAGAAACATATTCCAAAAATTCGAATAATGATGCCTTTGAAGTGATTTCTGAACCATCAAAAAAGATTGTTTCTGTGTATTTTACAAATAATTATTCTAAAGAGAAAAGAGGTTTATTATATATTAGGGATATAAGTGGAAAAACTATTAAATCTGTAAAGATAGATGCTCAAAAACAAGATGTTGATGTTTCTGATTTAAATATAGGCTCTTATATTTTTAGTTATAAAGATGGTGATCAAGTAATGAATTCCAAGAAAATTGTTTTGTATTAGTATTGATAAACATGGCCGATAACTTAAAAACAAATGGAGCATTTAAAGTATAGACGATCAGATGTTTCTGAGAATAAGTTGTTTCTTTATGAGTAAAAAAGCCCTGCCGCTAACACCGCCCAAGCCACACCACCTTCGGTGGCGAGGTCTGGCCACCCGTTGTGCGACAGCATAAAAAGTGCGCCATAATTAGTTTCCTAAATAAGAAACATTTATCTTTGCTCAATAATTTGAAAGAATGAAAGATTGTAAATTTCGCGTTGAATTTTTTAGAAGAAGCAAAAGACTTTCTGGATGATTTAGACGAAAAGTCGAGAGACAAGATAATTTATAACATTTGGAAGGCTAGAAGCACTAATGACAAAGATCTTTTCAAGAAATTACAAGACGAAATATGGGAGTTTCGAACCAAATATAATCAAACTTGTTATAGGCTGTTTGCATTTTGGGATAAATCAAAAAACACTGACACAGTTGTGATTTCGACTCATGGATTGATAAAAAAAACAGATAAGACACCCAAAAGCGAAATCGAACACGCTGAAACATTGAGAGTAAAGTATTTTAAAGAAAAAACAAAGAAAGATGAAAACTTATAGATTAGAAGAACTTACCGATAAATACATTGGTAGAAAAGGTACAAAGGAGCGGGAAGAGTTTGAGAATGAATTACGACTTGATTTGTTAGGTGAAGCAATAAAACAGGCAAGAATTGAACGTCATTTAACACAAGAGCAGTTGGGAGAATTGGTTGGAGTAAAGAAGGCACAAATATCTAAAATCGAAAACAGTACTACAGACGCACGATTTGCAACTGTATTGAAAGTTTTTAAAGCATTAGATGTCAAAGTAAGTTTCAATGTGGAATTGAATAGCCGGAAGCTTGCTTATTAAAAAATGCCGATCGCACAACACTACCCAAAGCACACCCGCCTTCGGCAGGCGCGCTCTGGCTCGCCGTTAGGGCAAATCATAAAAACCGTCCCCTAAATTTTCTTAGATAAAATTTTGGAATTATGTATCTAATTAGATACATTTGTAAAAACTAATGCAATGCCACTGATAGACTCAATTGACGGAATCCGAATATGCATTTATAATGGAGACCACAGACCTCCACATATTCATGCTAGATATAATGAATACGATATTCTGATCCTGATAGAGACTCTTGAAATTTATGCTGGCGAGATGCCAAATAAGCAGTTGAAACAAGTCTATGACTGGCTATCAGGCAATGTTGATTATGCGTTAGAGGTTTTTTACGAACTAAATCCAGAGCTAAGATGAGACGAATAAAAATCCCTAGAATTTTGAAGATTAATTGGATTAAAGACCTCTCTATATCCGTCATCTTCAATAATGGAGAATCCAGAATCATTGATTTCCGTAAGGTTTTACTAGATATTGGTGTAAAACCAGAATCCCCGG
>JALNXZ010000121.1 GCA_023230125.1 Bacteroidales bacterium
GAACAATCAATTGTCTTCGATAGGTTTTTCCGTTTTTGATTACATGCACAAAATAATGACCTGCAGGCAAACCCGTAAGTGAAAGATTGTAATTATGCAAATCGGTTTTCACCTTTTTCAATAAACCCGAAGAACTCCACAGCTGAATTTCATATTCCTCTGATAAGTCATTTGTTGCTTTTAAACGATTTGCCTTTGTCGCGGTTTCATCTAAAGATATCGTTACATTGTTGGCAGCGGGATTGGGGGACAAAGAGAAAAGGGAATAACTTTCAATTAGATCCTGAGGAACTATAAGCGATCTGGTAAAATGGGTTATTTGTCCACATGGGTTGGTAAAAGAAAGGGTAATATCAACCCATGAAAAATTTGCTGGTCCTTCAAAAGTACAACATGGCCCAATGGCTTCCACCGGAGACCAATAAGAACCTGACCATTCATAATTTACACCATTCACAGGAAACAAATAAGATACATTTACCCCTAATACTCCTCTATCACTATCATAATAAAAATATTCATCTCTTATGATAGTATCTCCTACTTGATAATACCCTGGCCTGTTGAAGCTGAAACTAAACTCACTTCCCCATGCTTGTGACTGGCCTTTATAGGTTACTTCGGCAGAGATCTTGGCTATTGCAGGATTATCATTAGGAAAGGAAGAGGCATATACGGTATATGTTGTATCAGTCGTATATGGACCATGGTTCCAGCTTATAGTAGATGGTTGTGGTAAATTTCTAAGAGTTAAGGTCGCTGTATTGCTGCATTCAAATTCAGGACCATCAATATAAACATTATTGAAGAGTGAATAATCAATTTCTGTAAGTATAGAACGTGATAGGGTAAAGGTTGAATTTCCTATAGTTATATCCGCATATATTACACAACCTCCATAATAATTACTTTGAAATACGGCTGTTCCTGTTCCTTGTCCCGACACTAAGCTCAGATTTGTATTTGACGGTCTCCATGTCACTGTAGCATTTGATGGGAGATTGGTAATGCTATATGTAGCTTGGCGGTAGACGGTAGAAGGGCCCGAAATAATTCCATCATAGTGAAAACTTTCACCTACACCCACGGCATGCCACGCATTCGTTACTTCAATTTCTTGCTGTGTATTTGGTACATTAAATATATATTGGCATGCCGTTATACTGGCATTCCTTGCATCAAAATAAATTGCGGAAGAAAACAAAGCCATTTCCGCCCAGTACGCAATTTGTTGCGCAGTTTCTATGCCAAGAGGATTTACCGTATAAGAAGGATTATTGTTATTATCATCAATATGACCGGTTCCTCCCTCCGTAATCAGATAAAACCAGTGACTGAGAACCGTGGAATTATAATGCTCTTCACCTTGCTGGTTCCAATAAGTCCCATGATAAGTATTCGGATGAGGCCCTTCCCATGCATTATTATCTTTCGGATTTTGCAGATTTCTGAGACATGAATAACCCATGGGAACAAATATGTCTTCACCTATTAACCATTTTTGTTTGTCAGGTGCAGCCCAAGATTCAATACAGGCCGCCCATATATCACTAAACCCTTCATTTAATGCTTTAGATTCAACTATTTCGTCGGAAAAGTTTGCTGTATATTGAGCTACTCCATGCCCGAATTCATGAGCAACGATATCCAAGGCAGTTAAAGGATTATCATTATTATCACCATATACCATAAAATTGCTATTTCCACCAACCCATGCAGCATTATTAAAAGAAGGGGAATCCCAATGAACATAACTTCTTAAAGCCATTCCTTGATTGTCAATACTATACCGCGGCTGAACCGTTCTCCAATAATCCAAGACTCTTTCAGCTCCCCAGTGAGCATCCAAAGCAGCCTGATCGCGGTTGAAATCTGTCCAACTACCCAATGTCCAATTGGTATTCGTATTGATAAAATCAATGGCTAATGAAGGATTGGTCGTCCATTGGGCATTCATTGTTTGTACATTAACACTATTTCTGTCCTCACGTAATCTGATGCCTCCTGTATAACTGTCTCCGAGAATCGCTTTATTGGTTGTATTATACCTCGTTTGCGCAGTACAAGAGATATTGGCATCAAATACCAATGATCTATTCCGAATTATAGCACCATTTTGAGCGTCTACAAACACCATTTGTTCATAAAAGGGTTCGAGAGACGATATCGTAAATTTCCAGGCTAACTTAAAACTGTTACTTCATTTTAAATTATCCTTTGCTATAACCAATTCTCCCTTTGGAAAATAAGTTGCTTTTGAATTCGCCGTATTTTCTTTAAGAGAAGCCTTTATTGATTTGTCCTCCCATTTGTATTTTTTTGCTCCGACAAAAGCCAACGCTTTCTTCAACGCTTGCTCTTCGTTTAATGACGGTTTTACATTTTCAATATCAATATCCTGAAAATCTCCGGTTACAACTTCAATGTTATTATTCTTTCCGTATATGATAACCTGTGCATTGTCTACCTGTAATCCCTTGTAGTATTGCTGAAATTTTTTAAAAGGGATGTCCTTTGGCAATGACCCTTCCTGAATTTTCCGAAAACCGTCATTCTTGTCCGTTTTGTAGAAAGTTTTCAAGAACACAGTATCCTTATTCATATTTCTCTCCTGATTTTTGCCGGATGTAAACCGGACAAACCGAGCGTTCCCTTTTGCGTCTTTTTGTATAAATAAGGTATCATTGCTTTGCGCAAAAACAAAGAAAGGAAACAATAATAAAAAGACTGTCAGTGTTATTCTATTATAATTTTTCATGTTTAATGATTTTATTTGGTTTTATTAAAATAGTAAGAAACAGCATCTGCCATATTATCATGGATAATCAACGTATCATTGTATATTTTATCAACAATATAGCAATAGGGATATTCCCTTCGATCATTAAATTCCATCAGGTAGGTATCCGTATATTTTCCAGGTGACAATTTAACCCATTCATAAGGGCCTACTTTGGTCCATTTGATAGTGGAATTGGCATAAACAATGTTGTCACCGGTTTTTATCACCCTGTTATCCGCTGTAAATTCCATATAATAGTTATCATCATAAAATATGGAATTTGCAGCATAACCTCCTTTTCCGTATGCCAATTTCCATTTACCTTGAATATGGGACTGGATTACATCCAGAGGTTTGTCATACAAAATGATATTTTGGGATGTATCTTCTTTTTCGCACCCGGTCCATCCGATTAGAAAAAGCACTGCGACAAGTCTGAACAATATAATTTTTGCTTTCATGCGTGTTTTTTGTGTTGATTATTTGGTTTCTATAGAACAAATATAAATGCATCCACCCTGTCTAAGGGTGGTATTTTTAGTATGGCGGAGTAGTAGTTTCCATTGTTTAGACATTTATTTTTTTACTGATTGCTTTGCTTATTTTGTAATATATCAAACAGATTTTTCGCTGAGTGACAACAACGAACCGGTATCCTCTCAACCAATCACCGCAGGTATCATTGACCCATTGTTTGCACGGTTCGCCATGTAATCCGACCCAAGTTCATCTTATCCATATTCTTTAAATATAAATTTTTTATTGAACAATCAATTGTCTTCGATAGGTTTTTCCGTTTTTGATTACATGCACAAAATAATGACCTGCAGGCAAACCCGTAAGTGAAAGATTGTAATTATGCAAATCGGTTTGGAATTTATTTGCAATTCCAAAACATGCTAAAAGAAATAAGATCTTTTTCATAATAATCTTTTTTTAAGTAAATTGATAATTATCACAAAGTCTTAAAACTATTATAAGTCAGCGGCTTTTTATTGCTGCCGTCCGCATCTATGGTCCATAAATTGCCTATCGTTTTATCAATATGTGTAGAATTAAAATTCACATAAACTATCTTTTCTCCATTGTGAGCCCATGAATAATTTTTGCACCAATTTGTTAGGTTAATAAGTTCATTGGTAGAAACATCAATTCTGTTTAAACTCCATTTATCGGAAGAAGATATATAGGTTATGTATTTATTGTTCGCAGAAGATTGGAGTAATGTCTCGTGTATGTTATTATTTGTTATACGAGTTTTATTTTTTCCTGTTAAGTCCATTTCAAAAATTTCAGGTGTTCCTATTTCAATATATCTTTGATGAACAATGGAAAAATTGCTTTTCCAATATGGCATTCTGGTTTCCCCAAGGTCAGGCGTGTAAGCGATACATTTTTTTGAAGTTCCATCTATTCTCATTTTCCATATAAAATATTGTCCTATAGGACTGTCGGCATTTGAATCGTAAGCTATCCATTGCGCATCGGGACTCCATGAAGGAAAAAAATTTTTTCCTTCATGTGTTAGTAATCGTATTGCCGTTGTATCAAACTTCTCTCCGTCAAACGGCATAATGCTGATCTGCGCACCGTTTGAAAAAGCTATCCGGCTACCATCAGGGCTCCAGGCAGGTGTTTTTAGGTAATAAGGCAGAACACGCCTCATATTGGTTCCGTCGGCATTTATTAGCCAGAAGCCCGTTGAGTCCGAATCATATACCCAGTGTACCTGACGATTTTTACTGTTATAATATATCTCCTTAATCGGTGTATGGTTAAAACCGATTATCTCTCCCGATGGATGCCATACAGGTTCATCATAAGGGGACATGGGCTCAATATCCGGCAAAGTCAAATCATCTTCACCATCCCTGCCGCAAGAAATCACGGTTAACGCGATTAGAAATATTAAGCATCCGTTCAATCTCTTCATTATGATACTTTTTAAGTTAACGGAAAATCATTGCAGTATTTGAAAGTTATCATAAGTCAGCGGCTTTTTATTGCTGCCAGTTCCATCCACTCTCCATAAACCCGCCTGTGGTTTCGTCAATTAGAGAAAACACTGCGACAAGGCTGAACAATACAATTCTGATTTTTCATGTTTAGAATTATTTATTGGGTTTGATATAATAATAAAAAACAGCGTCGAACGCATTATCATAGATAGTTAACGTATCATTGTGAATGTTATCAACAACAAAGCAATAGGGATATTCCCTTCGATCATTAAATTCCATAAGGTAGGTATCCGTATATTTTCCAGGTGACCATTTAACCCATTCATAAGGGCCTACTTTGGTCCATTTGATAATGGCATCTATATAAACCACATCATCAAAAGTTATTATAGCCCTGTTATCCGGGGTAATTTCCATATAGCTGTTATCATAATAATGTATGGAATTTGCAGCATAACCTCCTTTCTCGTAAACCAATTCCCATTTACCTTGAATATGGGACTGGATTACATCCAGAGGTTTGTCATACAAGATGATGTTTTGGGATTCATCTTCTTTTTCGCACCCGGTCCATCCGATTAGAAAAAGCACTGCGACAAGGCTGAACAATATAATTT
>JALNXZ010000122.1 GCA_023230125.1 Bacteroidales bacterium
AATCTGTCCTGAATTTAGGTTTCGAATTTGGAAAAACGATTACCCCCAATTCTTCTTATCTTAGTGAACATTATTATAAAGTATCTCTTGGCATTTCTTTCAATGAGACGTGGTTCTTTAAGCGGAAACTTTGATTCCTGCAGAAGAAATCTGTAAAAATCTTATTTTAATTTATTTTGTCGGATAATCATTCAAACAATAGATTGGGTTTTGCAGGAGTGATAGGCATATTGGCACTTCTGATGATCTCTGTTGCCTGCTCTTCGGATAAATCGAAATTCTTGCCTGGATTTTCGGATAGAGCAGCGGTTCCTGGCATGTACACCGATTCAGTGACAACCCTTATTTCAGATTCCGGTCGCATCCGTTATCGAGTCATTGCTGAAATCTGGGAAGTTTATGATAAAGCCAAAGATCCATACTGGTATTTTCCTAAAAAAGTTTATTTCGAACGTTTCAACGATAGTTTGAAAACTGAATCCATGGTTCAGAGCGATACAGCACGTTACTATTCAGACCGCAAGGTGTGGGAGTTAATAAAGAATGTAAGCCTGATCAATCTGAAAGGTGAAAGTTTCAAGACATCACTGCTATATTGGGACCAAAGACAGCAACGCATCTATTCCGACTCCTTCATACAGATAGAGCAAAAGAATCAAATCATCACAGGTTATGGGTTTGAATCAAATGAGACGCTTACCCAATATAAGATTTTTAAAGTGGATGGAATTTTTCCCATCGATTCGGCTGAGCCGGATTCAATGGGTATGGATACCAAAGCTTCAAAATAATCAATAATTCATGTCGTTTAAACATTTTTTTGTATATTCGCAGGCTGAAAAAAAGAAGCATTATTTTACTCTTTTAACCAAGCTATTAATTCTAAACATACATATCTCATATGGCAACCTTACAGAAAATCAGGAATAAAGCAGGACTGTTAGCACTTATAATCGGTTTTGCTTTATTTGCTTTTATCATCGGAGATTTTTTGAATTCCGGTTCTTCACTTTTCCGTCAATCTCAGGAAAAAATTGCTAAAATTGGCGATACGTCTTTGGATTACAAAGAATATGAAGCCCGTATCACAGAGATGGAAGAAGTTTATAAAATTCAGACGGGTCAAAATACTCTTGATGATGCTATCGTTGGACAAATCCGTGAGTCTGTATATGAATCCATTGTACGCGAACGTTTGTTGGATGATCAGGCAGAAAAGTTAGGTGTCTCTGTAACCGGGAAGGAAGTCTTCAACATGATCAACGGTGCCAACGTTCATCCGATGATTCAACAGTTGCCCATTTTTCAGAATCCACAGACCGGTGCTTTTGATCGCATGATGATGATGAATTTCCTTCAGACCATTCAAAAAGAAGATCTTTCACAATATACGGCAGAAGTTCAGGAACAAATTAAGTCTTTGAAAAAATACTGGTTATTCTGGGAAAACAATCTGAAATATACCCGTCTTGAAGAAAAGCTCAACACCTTGCTTGGTCAGGCTGTCCAGGCGAATTCACTGGATGCGGAAGCCTCTTTTGCAAATCGTAGTATCAATGTCGATATTGCCTATGTTTTCCAACCATACACCTCACAACCTGATTCTTTGTTCAAAGTGAGCAAGAATAGTCTCAAAAAACGCTACAACGCAGAAAAGGAGCGCTTTGCCCAAAAGCCATATCGTACGGCGAAATATATTGTTGTTGATGTTGCTCCAAGCAACGAGGATTATAAAGCCATCGAGACCGGTATTCAAAAGATACAGACAGAATTTGCTCAAACAGCAGATATTGAAAACTTTGTAAATGACAACTCCGATGATTTCTATATGGATTGTTTCATTGCAAACCGTTCACTGACACCTACTCTTAAGTCATTTGTTGAAAAATCCGACGCAAATGCCTTCCTGAATCCTGTCTATGTTGACGGAACATTTGTCATGGCTCGCCTTCTTGGAAAAACGGTAGCACCTGACTCTGTTAAGGCTCGTCAGATTGTCATTGCTCCCAATAATCAGGCTTTGGCAGACAGCCTTTTGGCTGTAATTAAAAATGGTGGAAATTTTGCAGAAATTGCTGCTAAATATTCTCAGAATGGAGGAAATGCAGAAATGGGTTGGTTTAGAGAAGCAGATGCCATTTCACTTGGTTCCAACTTTGTAAGATCTTGCTTTAACGCACCTCTTAACGCTGCATTCCTTGTTAAAACCAAACGCAGCTTGAATATCGTTGAAGTGACAAACAAGACTGCTGCTGTCGCTAAATCCAAACTGGGAGTGATTTCTATGAAAGTGACCCCAAGTTCAGTCACCTATAGTTCAGTCTATAACAAGGTGAACCATCTTGTGGCTGAAAATCAGAATGCCACTGCTTTCTTTGCCGCTGCTGAAAAAGCCGGATACGAAGTACAGGAAGCTCAGACTATGCGTCAAACAGACAATACACTGGCGAATATTCCTCAAATGAGACAAGCCGTCCGTTTTGTTTTCAACAATGAGGAGGAGGATCTTTCTTCCATACTTGAAAACCAGAACAATCAGTTCGTCGTTATAGGTATTACAGGTATTAATGATGGAGATTATCAAAAGCTTGATAATGTTAAACAATATCTGGAACGCGAGTTGATCAATGAACTGAAAGGTGAAAAGATTGCTGCAGACTTGAAGGCTAAAAAGGCTGCTACTATTGAATCCTTGGCACTGTCAACCAATATGAAGATTGACTCTGTCCGCTTTGTCGATTTTGCAATCAGAAGAATGACAGGTGTCGGCGATGAACCAGCCATGATTGCTGCTGTAACCAATGCTCCTGTCAATCAGATGTCAGCACCTGTAATTGGTAAAAATGGCGTTTATGTATTCAAAGTAATCTCAAAAACGAAATCTCAGGAACAGTTTGATATTCAACTGGAAAAAGCAAATTTTAATTCCAATAACATGTATCGTTTAAGATATCAGGCTTTTGGAGCTGTTCGCAATGCTTTGAAGGTCGAAGACTCTCGTATTCGTTTCTATTAATAGATGAGACCTGGTTGACAGGTTTTTAAAGAAAAAATTAAAAAAACGGGGTGGTTTCATCCCGTTTTTTGTCATTTACAAGATGGAAAAATTTCAGATTCTTGGTAAATATCCGGATGAACTCAGGACTTGGTTGCAGGCTCAGGGACTGCCAGGCTATGCAACAAAACAGTTACATGAGTGGATTTATGTGAAACGTGTCCGGAACTTCGAGGAAATGACCAATCTTTCCAAAGCAAATCGCATGCTTTTGGCAGAACGGGCTGATCTTGGTTTCTCTGAGCCTGTTCATACCTCCTGTTCTGTCGATGGGACAGTAAAGTACCTTTTTAAAACGCATCAAGGCCACCTGATAGAGTCCGTCTATATTCCGGAGGATGACCGTGCGACCTTATGTGTTTCGTCCCAGGTGGGATGTAAGATGAATTGTGGCTTTTGCATGACTGGACGTATGGGCTTTCAGGCCCAATTGACTGCTCAAGAAATCCTCAATCAAATTTTATCAATTCAGGAATCAGAACGCTTGACAAACATTGTTTTTATGGGTATGGGTGAGCCTATGGACAATATTGATGAAGTCATGAGGGCTTTGGAAGTACTTACTTCTGAAGATGCTTTTGCCTGGAGTCCTAAGCGAATAACGGTTTCTTCCATCGGTGTACATCCCGGACTCTTGCGCTTTTTGGAAGAAAGTAAATGCCATTTGGCCATTAGCCTGCATACTTCCATTCCTTCTCAAAGGTTATCATGGATGCCATCTGAAAAAGCATGGCCCATAGAAGAAACTATTAAGGTCCTTAGAAACCATGACTTTAGCAAACAACGCAGACTTTCGTTTGAATACATTCTTTTTAAAGGTTTAAACGATACTCCTGCTCATGCAAAAAGTTTGATTGCCCTTTTGCGAGGATTGGAATGCAGGGTCAATTTGATTCGTTTTCATGCTATTCCAGATTCTCCTTTCAAAAGCCCTGACGAAATGACGGTTCATGCTTTTTCAAGTTATCTGAACGCAAAAGGGCTGAAAACAACTGTCAGAAAATCACGCGGAGAGGATATTCAGGCTGCTTGTGGACTACTTTCAACCAAAAAGGCCGGTCAGTGATTTTTTTCACCGGGATGGCTATATTAAGGGTTTTTCTTTGTATCTTGTCAGCAATTTTGTCAGTATGTCCGTATTTCATTTCTGTGATATCGCAGACATAGAATGGATAAAACAAAATAATAGAAATTTTATGGAAGATAAAAGAATTCGGGTTGGAATTACTCAAGGTGATATCAATGGCATTGGCTATGAAGTGATTCTGAAAACTTTGTCAGATCCGCGCATATATGAGAACCAAGCAGTCATTATCTATGGATCTGCCAAGGTTGCAGCTTATCATAAAAAAGCGCTTGATTTGAATGGTGTGAATATGACGGTAGTTAATTCAGCCAGTGAAGCTTCTTATGGAAAAATAAGCATTGTCAATTGCACGGATGATGAAGTGAAAGTGGAATTGTCCCAATCAACCCCAATAGCCGGTAAAGCATCATTTCAGGCTTTGGAACGTGCATCCCTGGAATTGAAGGAAGGTTTGATTGATGTTCTTGTAACAGCTCCGATTAATAAAAGCAATATTCAATCTGTAGATTTTCATTTTCCTGGTCATACGGAATATTTTGAATCTGTGTTCGGAGAAGACAAAAGTGCCTTGATGCTCTTGGTCAGTCCTATGATGAGAGTAGCAGTCGCTACTGGACATATACCTTTGGCAGATGTTCCTGCAGCACTTGATGTGCCGGGTTTGGTTTCGAAACTCAGGATTTTGAATAAGTCTTTGATCCGTGATTTTGACATCATCAATCCTCGAATTGCTGTACTTGCACTTAATCCTCATGCTGGAGATGAAGGACTGATAGGAAGAGAAGATAAAGAAATTATTGCAGAGGCTGTTCTTAAAGCTCAGGAACAACATATTTGTTGTTTTGGACCAATTTCGGCAGATGGATTTTTCGGATCAGGCGATTTTAAGAAATATGATGGCATTCTTGCCATGTATCATGATCAGGGTTTGATACCATTTAAGGCTTTGAGTATGGATAGTGGTGTAAATTTTACCGCTGGTCTGCCAATTATCCGTACTTCTCCGGATCATGGAACAGCCTATGATATTGCCGGAAAGAATGTTGCTTCGGAAGAGTCTTTCAGGGAAGCTTATTACATGGCTTGTGATATTTATCAAAACAGGTTTAATTATGCAGAAATGTCTAAGAATCCTTTACGCAAACAATTCATAGTGCAGTCCGGAGAATTATCCGATCTCCCGATGCCAGAAGATAATTAAATCAGAAAGCTGTGG
>JALNXZ010000123.1 GCA_023230125.1 Bacteroidales bacterium
CGGCCAGATATCCTTGTTTTCTTGAGCAGTTCGATTTCTTGACCAAGGAAATCCTGAAAAAATTGATGCATGAAAGGATGATGGATGGAAAGCATTTGATGTACAATACGTTAAATAATCTTTTTGCTTCGTTCAGATTACTTTTGTCGACTCGACTCGAACAGCAAAAACAAACGGTGGTTCCGCATATTGCAACGATCTATGAATTGTATTATAGTCCTGATTATACTTCTGAACGTTCTGATATCCTGAATTATAGTCTGGAATTCTATGATGGAAGGAATGATTTGTTGCGGGAGTCTTTTGCCGCAATCAGAAAATTGTTGCAGAAAACCCTTAAATCCAAATTGATGGATTTAAGATATGCTTCCAACGTGTTTGCTTTTTATCAGTTGAACAATGATTTGCTGGTTCAGGACAGAGTTGAGCAAAAATTGCTTCGACCTTTGGTCTTGCAGATGGAAGAAAGTATCATCACGACTTTTCATAAAAAGAAGAAAGTATTCGGGCGAAATAACTTTTTGTCTTTGCCTGTGGTTGCAAAACCATCGAATCTTTTGACTCCCAGGGAGAAAGAAGTGTTGCGGCTCGTCGCTCAAGGGCTCATGAACAAGGAAATAGCCGATCAACTGAATATTGGACTTACTACCGTAATATCCCACCGTAAACATATTGTTGAAAAGCTTGGAATCAAGACCATTCCGGGGCTGACGGTCTATGCATATACTCATGGTTACATAAATGATACTCTCCTCACAAATGAGGATTGACTGATTCCTATTTATGAACTCTCTTTGCATCCAAATTCAATAGGTGCAAAAGATGAAGAAAAATATCTTGATGTTGCTGTTTTTGCCGTTTATGATGTTGCAGGCTAAAACCAATGAACAAACTAGCAAGTTTTTAGAAAAGGGTGTTAACCCGGACAGTATGAGTATCAATCTGGAGGAAGTGGTGATAGATCGGTCTATGCGAGAAAATTCATTCTTAAAAGATCTTCCGGTTTCGTATTCAGTTCTTTCAGGCAAACAGCTGGAAGTGCAGCAGACACAAAATTTGCGAGCACTCTCGGTCTATGTGCCCAACCTGTATGTGCCCGATTATGGTTCAAAGATTACATCTGCTATTTATATTCGGGGTATCGGTTCCCGCCTGAACACTTCGGCCATTGGTTTTTATGTAGACAATATTCCATATCTTGACAAATCTGCCTTTGATTTTGAATTGCAGGATATTCAGCGTGTTGATGTTTTACGTGGGCCGCAAGGAACACTTTACGGAAGAAATTCCATGGGGGGATTGATACACATCCACACCAAATCTCCTTTTGTAAATCCGGGGAATTCGGTCAGGTTGTCTTATGGTTCTTACAATGACCTGAAAGTGGAGTTATCCCATGCCCAAGTGTTTAATCCGAATTTGGCGTTTTCCGTATCTGCCAATTACAACACAAGAGATGGGTTTGAAAAAAACACCTTCACCGGCGAGGATTGTGGCGAACTGGAGTCTGTTGGGACCCGAACCAAGTGGGCTGCCCGTTTATCAAATGGTTGGAGAGCTGATTTGAGTGTCAATTATGAATATAGTATACAGAATGGTTATCCGTATGCCCCTTATAGCGAGAACAAATCAGTGGTGAGTTATGACGGGGTCTCTTCCTATAAGCGTCATCTGTTTTCGACAGGTCTCTCACTGGAGAAGCCTTTGGAGAATGCCGTTTTCAGCTCTATGACAGGTTATCAGTTTCTGGATGATAACCTGAAACTGGATCAGGATTTTTCACCCGAATCTATCTTCTCACTGAATCAAAAACAAAATCAGCATGCATTCACTCAGGAGTTTGTGTTAAAATCCAAGGAAGAAAAATCTTATGAGTGGGTGATAGGAGCTTTCGGATTTTATAAAAATATGGATACGGATACACCTGTTACATTCAAGGAAGATGGTGTGACCAATCTGCTGGAAGGTAATATTGTCAAGAATCTTCCCCCTTTCATGTCTTTTGACATCACAGACAAAGAAGTGCTCATCCCTGGACTTTTTACAGAGAACAATTATTCTGCCGCTATTTACCATCAGTCCACGTATCATTTCCAAAAGCTGAAAGGATTGTCAGCAACAATAGGTTTGCGTATTGATTATGAACATGCATCATTGGATTATTCCTCTTCTGCAAACATGCATTTCTGTTATGACATGAATTATATGAATATGTCCATTGGTGATGAAATTACAACGAATGCGCTTCTTGATGGTTTTGATTCAAAAGACTTCTGGCAGGTAGTTCCAAAAGTATCTTTGCAATATGATTTTAATGAAAAAAACAAGGTATATGCTTATTTTTCAAAAGGATATCAGGCTGGTGGGTATAATATCCAGCTTTTCTCCGACTTGATTCAGACAGAACTGAAAGCGGCCATGACAGAGCAGATGAAAGAAAGTGTCACTGCGAAATTGCAGCCATACATGTTTCCGGCAACAGTCGATCGAATTGCCGGCAATATCCCCGTATCTAAGCATGTGAGCAATGTGAAGGAGGTCATAGGTTATGATCCGGAATATAGTTGGAATTATGAATTGGGTTTCCATATAGAGCCGGTTGAAGGTATGTTGCAGGTGGATGCAGCTCTTTTCTACATCGATTGTTATAACCGTCAGATTGCACAATTTTCTCCCAATGGTTTTGGACGGATGATGAAAAATGCTTCAGGAAGTTATAGTAAAGGATTTGAAATAAGTGTGTTGTCAAAACCTATTGAGAATTTGATGCTGAACGCTGCGTATGGCTTTACTGATGCCAGATTTACGGACTATAAAGATTCTGTCAAGGTAAACGGGATTGAGTCGGAAGTGGATTATTCGGGAAAGCATGTTCCCATGATACCCGAACAAACCTTATCTTTTGGTGCTGATTATTCTTGGATTGTGCGGCATGGCTTTCTGAATGAAGTGATTCTTGGTGCCCAGTACACCGCGGCAAGTTCTATTTGCTGGACGGAAGATAATGATTTGAGTCAGGGTTATTATGGAGTCACCAATGGGCAGGTCTCTTTTTTGAAGAGCAATTTACGGCTTGATTTGTGGATTAAGAATGCTTTTGATCAATATTACAATACTTTCTATTTCGAATCTTTAGGTAATTCTTTTGCTCAGAAGGGAAGACCGCGACAGATTGGTTTGACTATTCAATATCTTTTTTAGGTGCATTTTGAAAATTTCTGAAGGGCTGTTCAATTTAAAGTGAACAGCCCTTTTTGGTTATTTTGCAACATATTTTACATAAATGGGATAAATTTTGTTTTTTTACACTTATCTTTGAGTTATTTTTTGGTGATTTTTTTAATGAATGGAAATATTTTGGTACGTTTCGGCAATATATTCGGTGGACGTCGTTTTTCATAAAAAATCGTTTTAGTATATGACTATTAAAATTAACCTAAACTGCTTATTTTTCGTACTATTTCAGTTTATCGTCATTTCACTTGACGCTCAGACTTTTTATATTACTGAAACATTAAGGAATAATGCGGCTCCTACTTTTACTTTTGGTGGTGATCCAAAGGCCTATCTGACTTCTGGTGTAGAGGACTCTGTTGGAGACGGTTGGTTGCGTCTTACTAAGGATTTGAGATACCAAAAAGGATATGCCATAGTGAACCAGTCATTTCCTTCCACTCTTGGTGTTCAGGTAGACCTGGAGTTTAAGATATGGAGGATCAATTTAAAAGGAGTTGGCGCAGATGGATTTTCTGTCTTTTTATTTGATGCCACAACAGATCCTTTTATCATTGGTGGTTTCGGCGGTTCATTGGGATATGCTCAGTTTGATAATGTTGGAGCGAATAAGTCCTCCGGGCTTAGCGGTGGATATGTTGGTATAGGTCTTGATGAGTTTGGAAATTATAGTAAAGAATTTGAGGGACGTATAGGTGGAGAAGGCTTTCATAAAAACAGTATTGGCGTTAGAGGACCAACACCCACTTTTTCTTGGCTTAAAGGAAATTTTGACCTCGGTTTTATGCTGGAGTATGGTCAAGCAACGGAAAGACCTTCGGATTCCGTTTATTATAGAAGAATCCAAATAGAGATTATACCCATTTCCGGTAGCTTTGGTCGTCACTACAAAATTAAAGTGAGGATCAAGACGGAGAATAGTAAAAGATTTTATGATGTTTTGTCTTACGAGTTGCCAAGTGTTCCACCGTCTATGCTTAAACTCGGTTTCGCTGCTTCTACAGGTGATTGTATCAATTTCCATGAGGTCCGCAATTTGCAAATTACCACTCCTGGAGGTGTTCGTGTGATCAAGTCAGTTGATAAGACTGTAGCAGATGTCGGAGAAGAACTTACATACACTGTTGAATTGTTTAATCAGTCTGATACCTTGGTCTCTTCCGGTTTGTTTTTAAATGATCTGATAGATCTGCCTTCTTCAAAATTTCAAATAACCAGTGTGAAATTTGAAAATAATGATTATTCGGGAAATAATGCTACCGGTTATTCCGATTCCGTTTTTTCAAGAATATCCATGACGATGGAACCTTCTTCTCAGGCTACTTTTATTGTTAAAGGGAAGATTAAGGGGTATCCTCAAAATGGAACAATTACCAATACTGCCATTTTCAACGTTGGCTCTACTGGCATCATTGACCATGATACGAAGAATGATACGTCATCTGTAACCACAATGGTAAATGATCTTGGGCTTTGCGCCATCGATGACTCTGCTAAGGCTATTCATGGTATTCCTGTAAATATCCCGGTATTGGATAATGACTTGGAAAGTCGCACTCCCATTGACCGGTCAAGCGTTTCTATTGTTGATTTACCTCGGCATGGTGAGGCATCACCCAAAGGAGATGGTACGGTCGATTATACAGCAGAGGATGGTTATTTTGGTGATGATCTTTTTACCTATAAAGTGAAAGATGGGACTGATACATGGGATACAGCCACTGTTTTCATCGTAGTTCGTCCGAATATTTTTTTCATTCCGAATATTTTTACACCTAATGGAGATAATATCAATGATTGTTTCGTGATTCCAGGTTTAATAGACTATCCTAAATCAAGATTGAAGATACTTAATCGCTGGGGTAATGAAGTTTATTTTAATCTGGATTATCAAAATGATTGGGATGGCTATGGCCTGAATGAGGGTACCTATTTCTATTCACTTGTTTTGCTGAATGGAGGGAAAGAAATCGTATATAAAGGCTGGGTTTTGTTGAAAAGATAAGAGAAAAGATTATGTGGATAAATGATATTCTTTCCAAGGATACTTTTAAGACGAAAACTGCACGGAGAATTCTT
>JALNXZ010000124.1 GCA_023230125.1 Bacteroidales bacterium
CACAAGACAAAACCTGTTTTCTCAGCGCAATTCCATCCGGAAGCTTCGAGCGGGCCAACCGATACGGAATTTTTGTTTGATGAATTTCTGAATTCAATCAAAAAATAAAGACTCTTGCCAAACGGGTCATTACAGCAGGATCCGGATATTGGAAATCTTAGGTTGCTGATTATCTCATTTTTCTTACATATATTACATGTCAGATATAACCATCAAAAAAGTACTGTTACTCGGTTCCGGAGCCTTGAAAATCGGAGAGGCCGGAGAGTTCGACTATTCTGGTTCTCAGGCGTTGAAAGCCCTCAAGGAAGAGGGTATCTATACGGTACTGATCAACCCCAACATTGCTACAGTGCAAACTTCGGAAGGTGTTGCCGACCAGATTTATTTTTTGCCGGTAACCCCGTTCTTCGTTGAAGAAGTCATTAAAAAAGAAAAACCGGACGGCTTGTTGCTCTCCTTCGGAGGACAAACAGCCTTGAATTGCGGTGTAAAACTGTATGAGGCCGGCATTTTTGAAAAATACAACCTGCGCGTACTTGGTACACCGGTACAATCCATCATTAATACGGAGAATCGCGAGTTTTTCGTGGATCGCCTCGATGAAATTGATGTTAAGACCATCAAGAGCATTGCTGTTGAAAGTTTGACTGATGCACATCAGGCAGCAGATGAATTGGGCTATCCCATCATCGTTCGCGCTGCCTACGCATTGGGTGGACTTGGCAGTGGCTTTTGCAACAATGCAGAAGATTTACAGTCACTTGCGGAAAAGGCCTTTAACTATTCCTCTCAGTTGTTGATTGAAAAATCGCTGAAAGGTTGGAAGGAGATTGAGTACGAAGTGGTACGTGATTGCTTTGACAACTGTATCACCGTATGTAATATGGAAAATTTTGATCCGTTGGGTATCCATACGGGTGAAAGTATCGTTGTTGCGCCTTCACAAACACTTACAAACTCAGAATACCATAAACTTCGCGAAATTGCCGTACGTATTGTGCGTCACATCGGTATTGTCGGAGAATGTAATGTGCAATATGCCTTTGATCCTGAATCGGAAGATTACCGAGTCATAGAGGTGAATGCCCGTTTAAGCCGTTCTTCGGCTTTGGCATCTAAGGCTACCGGTTATCCTTTGGCTTTTGTGGCGGCGAAACTGGCTTTGGGTTTTGGTTTGCATGAGTTGAAAAATTCAGTCACCAAAACCACGACAGCATTCTTTGAACCTGCCCTTGATTATGTGGTTGTTAAGATTCCTCGCTGGGACTTGGCTAAGTTTCATGGTGTAGATCGTGAAATCGGCTCTTCCATGAAGAGTGTCGGTGAAGTGATGGCCATCGGCCGCACTTTCGAAGAGGCTTTCCAAAAAGGATTGCGTATGATTCAACAAGGCATGCACGGATTTGTCGGGAATAAGGAACTGGAAACAAAAAATTTGGATATAGATTTGTCTGAACCGACAGATCGACGGGTGTTTTTCTTGTCACAGGCTTTCAGCAAAGGGTATGACATTGAACGTATCCATGAACTGACCAAGATAGACCGCTGGTTCCTTCAGAAGCTGCAGCACATCATGAATTTAGCTAAGGAAGTGAGCAGTTGCAAGAAGCCTGAAAAGATGTCGCCGGATTTTCTCAAAGACCTCAAAAAGAATGGTTTCTCTGATTATCAGATAGCCCGTCTGATGGTGAAAAAAGAAGAATTTGAAGATGTTGCCCAGCGAATAAGAGCATTTCGTAAAGTTCATGGTATCGTTCCTGTTGTGAAGCAAATTGATACATTGGCCGGAGAATTTCCGGCACAGACAAATTATCTGTACCTTACATACAACGGTTGTGCGAATGATGTGCATTATCTGGGAGATAAGCAGTCTGTCATTGTGCTTGGTTCAGGAGCTTATCGCATCGGCAGCAGTGTAGAATTCGACTGGTGTAGTGTCAATGCACTAAATACGATTCGTAAACAGGGATTGCGTTCCGTCATGATCAATTACAATCCTGAAACGGTTTCAACCGATTATGATATGTGTGATCGTCTGTACTTTGATGAACTCAGTTTTGAAAGAGTGATGGACATCATTGAGCTGGAAAATCCGATGGGCGTGATTGTGTCTGTGGGCGGACAAATACCGAACAACCTGTCTGTACCCTTGAGTGAAGCCGGAGTACGGCTTCTCGGTACATCAGCATCTTCCATCGACAATGCGGAAGATCGTCACAAATTCTCTTCCATGCTTGACCGCCTCGGAATTGATCAGCCTGCCTGGAAAGAATTGACCACCTTGAGTGATGTGAACGCTTTCGTGGATACCGTTGGCTTCCCGGTACTGGTAAGACCTTCCTATGTCCTGTCAGGTGCAGCTATGAATGTTTGTTCCAATTCAGAGGAACTGGAAATGTTCTTGAAACTGGCAACACAGGTTTCTTCCAAACATCCGGTTGTAATCAGTGAGTTTATTGAAAATGCCAAGGAAATTGAAATGGATGCTGTGGCGAAGGATGGTGAAATCATTGTTTATGCCATCTCTGAACATGTTGAATTTGCCGGTGTACACTCCGGAGATGCAACCATCCAGTTTCCACCGCAAAAACTTTATATTGAGACGGTTAGACGTATCAAACGCATTACCCGTGATATAGCCAAGGCTTTAAATATTTCCGGTCCGTTCAATATCCAATATCTTGCAAAGGACAATGAAATTAAGGTGATAGAGTGTAATTTGCGAGCATCACGTAGTTTCCCGTTTGTCTCCAAAGTCCTGAAGCTGAATTTTGTAGAAATGGCGACTATGGTAATGTTGGGTAATGAAGTTGTAAAACCCATAAAATCAGAGTTTGAACTGGATTATGTAGGTATCAAGGCTTCTCAGTTTTCCTTTACCCGTTTACAGAAGGCTGACCCTGTTTTGGGCGTCGATATGGCTTCCACAGGTGAAGTCGGATGCATTGGATCTGATTTCAACGATGCTTTGCTGACTGCCATGCTTTCAGTGGGCTACCGTATACCCGAAAAGAATATTCTGGTATCTTCAGGTCCGACCAAATCGAAAGTCCAGTTGTTGGAACCTTGCATGCTTTTGCAAAAGAACGGATACAAGATTTATGCTACCGGCGGAACCTGTACTTTTTTGCAGGAGAACAGCATTGATGCCATCCCGGTGTCATGGCCTGACGAAGAAGGGGAGCTTAAAGCCATGGATATGATTCATCATAAGGAGTTTGATTTGGTAATCAACATTCCAAAGAATTTAACCAAACGTGAGTTGACCAATGGATATAAGATACGCCGTGGAGCTATTGATTTCAATATTCCGTTACTGACCAATGCGCGTTTGGCAAGTGCTTTTATACAAGCATTCTGCAAGATTCAAGTAGGTGATATCCAGATAAAGAGCTGGAGTGAATATCATTGATGAAAGAATTGAAAAGGAAAGGAAAGTACCAATATATTGTAACGTCAGAAGTGAAAATCTTCTCTTCTTTTACGTTTAAAATTAAATCTGAAAAATACGGAATTGTATGTGTGGAATTGTCGGATATATTGGGAGCCAACAGGCATTTCCTATATTGATAAAAGGCTTGCAACGTTTGGAATATCGTGGCTATGATAGTGCTGGTGTTGCTTTGATTACAGATAGTGATGATATGGTGGTCTATAAGACCAAAGGAAAAGTTTCCGATCTTGAAAGTTTTGTTCAATCTAAGGATGTATCCGGTACCATTGGTATAGCTCATACGCGTTGGGCTACCCATGGTGAGCCCAACAACGTAAATGCACATCCACATTATTCACAGTCCGAAAATTTGGCTTTGATTCACAATGGCATCATCGAGAACTATACCATTCTGAAAGAAGACTTGATGAAACGTGGTTACACCTTCAAGAGCAATACAGATACAGAAGTACTTGTTCAACTGATTGAATATGTGAAGGTTTCCAATAATACGGATATATTTCATGCTGTACAATTGGCTTTGACTCAGGTCATTGGAGCTTATGCCATCGCTGTGATTGAAAGAAACAATCCGGATTGTATCGTCGCAGCCCGTAAGTCAAGTCCTCTGGTAGTCGGAATCGGAGATGATGAGTTCTTTCTCGGTTCAGATGCTTCACCAATCATAGAGTATACCAACCGTGTCATTTACATTGACGATGACGAAGTGGTTCGTTTGGAACGAGGTAAGGAACCTCGCATCACCAACCTGAATAATGTGGAGAAGCCCCATCAAATCATGGAGTTGGAAATGAGCCTCAGTGAGTTGGAAAAAGGTGGTTATCAACATTTTATGTTGAAAGAAATATTTGAACAGGCTAAAACTGTCCGTGAATGTATGCGTGGACGTATCAACATTGACCGTAATACTGTTGCTATGTCGGGTATTATTGATAACAAAGAGAAATTCATGAATGCCAGACGCATCATCATCGTTGCTTGCGGAACCTCTTGGCATGCAGGTCTGATTGGTGAATATCTGATTGAAGAATTCGCCCGTATTCCGGTTGAAGTGGAATATGCCTCTGAGTTTAGATACAGGAATCCCGTCCTCAGCAAGGAGGACATTGTTATTGCCATTTCTCAGTCGGGTGAGACTGCGGATACTTTGGCTGCTATTGAATTGGCACATAAACAGAGTGTCTTTGTCTATGGTATCTGTAACGTCATTGGTTCTTCGATTGCCCGCAATACGGATTCAGGGTCTTATACACATGCAGGTCCGGAAATCGGGGTGGCATCAACCAAAGCGTTTACTGCTCAGGTGACTGTTTTGAGTTTGATCGCTTTGACCATTGCCAAAGAGAAAGGTACACTTTCGAAGGAACTTTTTGAATGTTATGTTACTGAATTGTCTTCCATTCCGGATAAAATGGAGGAAACGTTGGGCGTAAGCAGCTACATTGAAAATTTTTCAGGGATTTTCACATATGCCAAGAATTTTATTTATATGGGTCGTGGTTACAACTATCCTGTTGCTTTGGAAGGCGCATTGAAATTAAAAGAAATTTCATATATCCATGCTGAGGGTTATCCTGCTGCAGAAATGAAGCATGGTCCTATTGCTTTGATTGATAGTGAAATGCCTGTTGTTGTTATCGCTCCAAATAAAGGAATGTACGAGAAAGTGGCAAGCAATATCCAGGAAATCAAGGCCAGAAAGGGCAGGGTGATAGCCATCATTACGAAAGGTGATACAGCAATAAAGGGTATGGCTGATTATTATATTGAGATACCGGAGACCTGTGAGTGTTTTGT
>JALNXZ010000125.1 GCA_023230125.1 Bacteroidales bacterium
ATCTCCCTTCTCATCAAAAAAGCTGAGCATACCTTTTTTGTTTTGATCAGCGGTATTTTCTTCCATGGCGATTTGTTGCAACTTTTTGTTTTTATCCTTCCAGGAGAAATAGAGCCAAGACATGCCGTAAGGGAGCAGCAGCACCAGGCATGTGTTGATAAATGATTGCTGAATCATCTCTTCAATGGGTCGCACATCGTGAAGTACACTCTTCTCGAAAATCGTATAAAAAGTGGACATGGCTAAAATCTCTGCCAGTACCCAAATTAAATAGCCCAAAAGCGTCAGAACCTTTTTCTTGCAGTATTGGTACATAATGATTCGACTGATCACCACAACAATAACACCAGTAAGCATAATCATGCTGGATCCCAAAAAATAAGCCGCTTCAGATACCCTGAACCATTCATTCGAACCGAATGGTTTATAAAGGTTAATGAAAGCCAAGGCAAAAAAGGCCGTGAAGAAAATCAGCCGGACAATATTGCCCTTTTCATATAGATAATCAGGAATTTTTTGGTTCATAGCCAGAATGAAGAAGTTCCAATTTGTAATTTACAAAAATAGCTGATTTCTGCTGTTTTATCAATTCTTTTGAAAATCTTTTTGTGGTAGGTTCACCCCTATCGGTGAAATTTTATCCCATATTGTGAAAATCTGCCCCAGCAGTGTATCTGGAATCCCTTTAATTTGGAGCTACTTAGAGATGTTTGTTTCTTTATCCAGAATTTAATGATCAAGGATAACAGATAATAGGCTTTCTAAAACGAATGTTCCTTTAGGGGGAAATAATAGGTATTTAACATCAAAGACAATGAATTTCATCAATTTTGTACAAAGGCAAAAAGAGTTGCATCAACTTTTCTGTTTGGGGAAAGAAGTTACCATTCAAGAATCATCCCTCGCAATCCGCTTTTTTCAATTTGAGTCCGGATATCATTCTATGGAGGAAACTGAAAGACCAAACTTCGTGGATGACGATAATTCAATCATCGAGAATAGAAGTTTCTCTTATCCTGTCTTCGTTGATAAGAGATGCAAGAAGGCAAATAGCGTGATTATTCTGTTGCATGGACTGAATGAGCGCAACTGGAATAAATATCTTTGTTGGGCAGAATATTTGGCTACACAAACCAAGAAACCAGTCATCCTGTTTCCCATCGCTTATCACATCAATCGGTCTCCTTTCAAGTGGGGCGATCCGCGCAGCATGTCTCTTTTGGTTAAAAGGAGGCAGCAAAGGGTAGGAGAAATCCATTCCTTGTGCTTTGCCAATGTGGCTTTAAGTGAAAGACTTTCAGAAGATCCGACCCGCTTTTACAATTCAGGACGTCAGACAGTACAAGACTTGACAGATTTGGTAAGGCAAATCAAACAGGGAAAGCATCCCTTGTTTGCCCGTGATGCCTCTGTTGATTTCTTTGCGTATTCCATCGGCGCTTTTCTCTCTGAAATCACTTTGATGTCAAATCCAGAAGGTCTTTTTGACCAATCAAAATTGTTTGTTTTTTGTGGTGGCTCCATTTTCAAAGAGATGTTCGGTGAATCCCGCTGTATTATGGACAAACCTGCCTACGAGCGCTTGCTACAGTTTTATTGCAAAGACTGGCTCAGCAAGGAGCACATGGATCATTATGAAGAATTAGAAAAAACAGACCAGACATTTAAGGCGTTCAATGCTATGATTGTTCCGGAAATAGACAGAGAAAAAAGAGAAGGATTCTTTTCAAATCTGGGCAATCGATTATCCGGAATCTTGCTGAAAAAGGATATTGTTATGCCTTATGAAGGTGTGGAGGCTTGCATGGGCCATGATATGACTACCCGGCATTTCGCCTTGATGGACTTCCCTTATGATTATACCCATGAGGCTCCTTTTCCAACCAACGGGCGGGTTGATTCTAATTTACTGAATGCGTCATTCAATGAGACCTTTTCCAAAGCGGCGTTGTTTCTGAGTTAAGCTTGCAAAGGAATCGCCCTTCTATACCCTATTTCCTCTCCCTTTATGTATGTTCTTTGTGTGAATAAGATGTTTTTTTAAAAATTAGCGGGAAATAGCAACTCATATTCCAAATTCCTCATTAACTTTATACCATTATAAGGAAATAAATAGCTATTTTTGTAAAACCTGGGGATATTCTATGCATTTTGCAATCAAAGAAATAGACATATGAAAACATTTCGTTCGCATTTGCTCTTTTTACTTTTACTGTTTCCAGCCTCTCTTGTTGCTCAGGAAGAAGGTAACAACGGCTATCTTTTCCCTGATTTTATGCAAGGGTCGGTTCTTTTTAAAAATGGCGGGGCAGAGCCTGCAATGCTCAACTATAATTATGTGACCAAACTCATGTTGTTAAAAGACAGTAAAGACCAGATTTTGGAATTTTCAGACTTGAGCAGCATCACCGCGATAAAAATTGAAAACCGGGTATTCATTAAAGGGAAAAACAACATGTTTTATGAACAAGTTCCTGCCGGAAATGGTTACTATTATTTACAATGGTTTGGAAAAATAGTTTCACAAGAAAAAGCTGGGGCATATGGAACTTATTCTTCTACTTCAGCTGTAACCACTTATTCAACCTTGAATGCCGACAACAGGGTGATTCAACTCAAACCGGGGGAAAGGGTGGAAACGAAAAAGAATTGCAAATTTTATTTGAAGATAAAAGACCGCTTCATGCTTTTTGATTCTGCCAGGACGCTGGGGAAATTGTTTAAGGGGCATGAAGCTGAAATCAAAGAATTTGCTGCTGAACAAAAGATTGATTTTAGTAATGCATCAGACATAGAACGTATTGTTGTTTTTTGTGAAAAATTTGCAAATTAATTCTGATAAAATAAAATAAGATATGGATCCCGGTGATTTGATTTTTTACGGTATTATTGCAATTTCTGTTATATCTTCCATTGTCAAGGCTGTGAAAAAAAAGTCCGAAGAGGTTATTGACACAGGTATGCCAGATTATAAAGGCTCTCCTGCCGGAAATATTTTCAAGACCATTCTGCAGGAGTTGGAAGAAAAGGATGATGAATACATCCCTTCCAATCCAAAGCCTGCACCTTCAATGACCTCTCAGGTGAACAAACCGAAAATGGAGCAGTTAAAGCGTCAGGAGAGGGCATCTGCTTTCAACAAAACCAGAACATTTACTGGGGAGAAGCCTCTCAGAGAGTCTCTTAACTCAAGGACTTCTGTTGAGGCTGCTTCAGTACCAGGAAATTTATCTAATCCTATTTTGCAGAATTTGGATTTGCAGAATATGGATGAACTCAAGAAGGCCATTATTTACAGTGAAATCATACGTCCAAAGTTTTAAATTTCTTATTAAAATCCCTTAAAAATCTTTTTTTTCCTGTTCTATAAATTCATACCTTTGCGCCGTTAAAATTAACAGCCAATTATATGTCTTTAAAATTTATTACTGCTGAAGAAGCAGCGTCCTATGTCAAGAATGGCGACCAAGTAGGATTCAGTGGTTTTACTCCTGCCGGAGCTCCCAAAGTTGTATCAAAAGCCATCGCAGAAAAAGCTGTCAAAGAGCACGAAGCAGGCCGTGAGTTTCAAATCGGTGTTTTCACCGGAGCTTCTACCGGAGATGCTTTGGATGGAGAATTGGCAAGGGCAAACGCTGTCTCTTTCCGTACGCCCTATCAATCAAATAAAGATTTGAGAATCAATCTGAATTCAGGGAAAACGGCCTATGTTGACATGCACCTTTCCAATTTGGCACAGGAACTTCGTTATGGCTTTCTTGGAAAAATGGATTTTGCCATTTTGGAAGTTGCCGATGTCACTGAAGATGGAGAATTGATTCTGACATCCGGTGTCGGCATCTCTCCGACGATAGCTCATTTGGCAGACAAAATCATCATCGAATTAAATTCAAACCACCCCAAGTTTATCAAAGGGTTGCATGATATATATGAACCTTTGGACCCTCCCTACCGAAGAGAGATTCCTGTATATTCTCCTTCTGACCGAATCGGAAGCCCCGTCCTGAAAGTGAATCCGGCCAAGATTGTGGGTATTGTTGAAACCAATAAACCAGACCAAACAGGAGGTTTCACCCCTGCTGATGAAGTGACTACGGCGGTAGGCGAAAATGTGGCAGCATTTTTGGTAAAAGAATTGAAAGCTGGCCGCATTCCTGCATCTTTCCTACCCATCCAATCTGGTGTGGGTAACATTGCAAATGCCGTATTAGGTGCTTTGGGAAGAGATTCGGCTGTTCCTCCTTTTACGATGTATACCGAAGTTATTCAGGATTCTGTCATCGGCTTGTTACGCTCCGGTGATATTAAGTTTGCAAGCGGTTGCTCTCTAAGTATTTCTCCTGCACTTCTTGATGACGTTTACAAGAATTGGGAATTCTTTAAGGATAAGCTGGTACTTAGACCTCAAGAAATTTCAAATAATCCTGAAGTGGCCCGACGTTTAGGATTGATCACCATCAATACGGCTCTAGAAGTAGATATCTTCGGAAACGTCAATTCTACCCATGTTTTGGGAACCAAGATGATGAACGGTATTGGTGGTTCAGGCGATTTCACCAGGAACGCTTACATCTCCATTTTTACGACGCCATCTATTGCAAAATGTGGAAAAATAAGTTCAATTGTGCCTATGGTTTCTCACTTGGATCACAGCGAACACTCTGTCAAGGTTTTGATAACTGAACAAGGCGTTGCGGATTTTCGAGGCAAATCTCCGATACAACGTGCTGAAGCCATCATTGAAAACTGTGTGCATCCTGATTACAAGGAAATGCTTTGGGATTACCTGAAGATGAGCAAGTGTGGACATACTCCTCATTCCTTAAACATGAGCAATGCAATGCACTTGGAATTTACCCGATCCGGTGACATGCATCATACCAAATGGGAATAATAAATTAGATTGCTATGGATCTTTTGATGCTCCTTAAAGCTGTAATTATCGGAATAGTAGAAGGAATTACAGAGTTTCTGCCTATTTCAAGCACAGGTCACATGATTCTCGTTGACGAATTCGTCAAACTCTCTTCTGATAAAACCTTTACAACCGCTTTTGAGGTGATCATTCAACTGGGAGCTATTATGTCGGTGGTCGTTTTTTTCTGGAAAGACCTATGGCCTTTTGCAGGAACAGAGGAGCACAAGAAAGACACATGGCAACTGTGGTTCAAAGTTTTTGTCGGAGTTATTCCTGCTGTCGTTTTGGGCCTTCTATTTGATGATGCCATTGAGGAACATCTTTTTA
>JALNXZ010000126.1 GCA_023230125.1 Bacteroidales bacterium
TGCTCCGGTCAATGATCTTTCACGTGGTTGCTCGACAGATGATATTTTTAAAATGATTACCATCACTTCCAACCAGGCTATTGGATTGAAGAAATAAACTTTATGACATGATTCTTCGTTAAAGGTCAATATTGATTTTGCCTGTAATATGGATTAGAAAATATAAAATGAAACGAGCATCATATGGATGTTTCTCAAAGATGATGGAAATCTGACATGTGAGTTCCATACGATTTAAAAAAAAACAATTATTTACGTATGAAAATTTTAGTATTGAATTGCGGAAGTTCCTCCATCAAATACAAGTTATTTGATATGGAAGCCAAAACTGTGATGGCTCAGGGTGGTATTGAGAAAATAAGTTTAAAAGGTTCTTTTTTGAAACTGACTACTCCTGACAATCGGAAAGTGATTCTTGAAAAAAATATACCCGGGCATCAGACTGGTGTTGAATTTATTCTGAGTGTTTTGACCAGTAAGGAAAATGGTTGTCTGCATTCGTTGAAAGAAATTGACGCTGTTGGTCACCGGGTTGTACATGGAGGAGAAAAATTCAATTCGAGTGTTTTGATCAACAATGTTGTTATTGATCAGATTGAGGAATGTAAAGAATTGGCTCCTTTACACAATCCTTCCAATTTGATTGGAATCAGGGCTGTTGAGAATGCGTTGCCCGGCATTCGACAGGTTGCTGTTTTTGATACGGCTTTCCATCAGACGATGCCTCCAAAGGCTTATATCTATGGTCTGCCTTATTCTTATTACGAAAAGTATGGCATTCGTCGTTATGGCTTTCATGGTACCAGTCACCGCTATGTTTCGAAACGTGCCTGTGATGTGCTTGGCGTAAAATATGAAGATCAGAGAATCATTACGGCACATATTGGTAACGGTGCTTCCATCACTGCCATAAAAGATGGTAAATCCATCGATACGTCAATGGGTATGACTCCTGTTGACGGACTTCTAATGGGTACACGTTCTGGAGAAATCGATGCCGGTGTATTGACTTTCATTTCTGAAAAAGAACATTTAAGTGCAAAGGGAATCAGTGAACTTCTCAATAAAAAGAGTGGCGTTCTTGGCGTTTCCGGGGTTTCTTCTGACATGCGTGAGTTGAGTGCTGCTTGTGAACAAGGAAACCAAAGGGCAATTTTAGCCATGGATATGTTTAATTATCGTATCCATAAATATGTAGGGTCATATGCTGCTGTCTTAGGAGGTCTGGATATTCTGGTATTTACCGGAGGCGTTGGCGAAAATCAATGGACCACCCGTACCGATGTATGCAAGAATCTGGAGTTTATGGGCATCAAACTTGATGAATCCAAGAATACAGGTATGCGTGGTAAGGAGATGATCATTTCTACACCTGATTCAAAGGTTACAGTTATGGTGGTACCTACTGATGAAGAATTCATGATAGCAAAGGATACCCTTGAAATACTGAAAAAATAAGGCTGTCTTAATATAATCAAGAATTGCTACTCTTCTTCAAAAAGTTCAATCCGGAATTCTTTTTCATCTAATACTCCATAGGAGAAAATTTTTATCCAATCTCCCAATATGATGACCCTGCTTTTTTGAGAAATCATCAAATTAACAAGAATGTGTCTGTGCCCGAATAAATAATAATCGGCTGCATTTTCTCCGTTTTCTGCGGCATGTTTTTTGGAAAACTGTATTAAGTATTCTTTGTCTTCACCAAGATATTCTTCCGGATTAGCCTCTCGTTTCAGCCTGCTATGTTTCGCCCAGATAAGTCCCAACCCAATGCTTTGGCGGGGGTGTAGGGCTGAAAACAGTTTTTGGCAAAATTTACAATGGAATAGGATTCTAAGCATCCTGAATTCGAAAGATGGGTCTCCAAGACCGTCTCCATGAGCCATGTAAAACTTCTTACCATGGATGACTGTTTCTATGGGATTTGTATAGACAGTAACTCCCAGTTCACTCTGAACATAGTTAAATAACCAAATATCATGATTACCGGTGAACCAATATACAGGAATGCCTGCGTCCGTGAATTCTGCAATTTTTCCGAAAAAGCGTGAATAGCCTTTGGGTACGACCAATTTGTGTTCATACCAGTAGTCAATCATGTCTCCCAGCATATAGAGGGCCTCACAATCAGGTTTGATACTGTCCATCCAACGTACCAGCTTTTTTTCGTTGTATAGTTTATCTTTATATGCTAAAGACCCCAGATGGGCATCAGTGACAAAATAGGTTTTCATTTGCATTTTTATAAGAATCCCAATTCCAGTTTTGCTTCTTCTGTCATCATATCCTTGTCCCAGGCAGGATCGAAAACAAGGTTGATGGTGACGTTTTTGATTCCTTCGACGGATTCGACTTTCATGCGCACGTCTTCCATGATAAAATCGGCCGCAGGGCAGTTTGGTGCAGTCAGGGTCATTTCAAGGAATACATCGCCTCCTTCGGTAACTTCAATTTTGTAAATCATTCCCAAGTCATAGACATTGATGGGAATTTCGGGATCGTACACGGTCTTCAACATACGAACGATAGATTCTTCTGTCTGTAAAAACGGATTATCCATTACCTTTCATTTTTGGCAAAGGTACATTTTTTTCCAATACGTTGAAAACCTCAGATTTTTCCCTCGTCAGCGTAACTGTAATAACTGCTGTCACTGAAAATGACGTGGTCGGTAAACTGGATATCCATGTTTTGGCAGGCATTTCTGAGCTTGTTGGTAATCTTGTCATCGCAGGAGCTTGGATGGGGATTTCCGGAAGGATGGTTATGGCAAAGTACGATGGCAGAGGCAAGCTTTTCCAGTGCATGCTTTAGTACAATTTTCGGATCGACAGTCGTTTCTGAAACTCCTCCATGGCTAATACGTATGGTATCTATGATTCTGTGTTGATTGTTCATCAGCAAAAGCCAGCACTCTTCGTGGGAAAGATCGATTAGCCTCGAATGGAAGAGCTCGTAAATGTCTCTACTGTTGGCGATTTGAAGGCGCTTGACAATATCGGAGGAACGTCTGCGTTTGCCCAATTCCATGGCTGCAGCGATGGTGACCGCTTTGGCAGGCCCAATACCGACAAATTGGTTGCATAAACTGTTGATGCTGATCTTCCCCAATTCATTGAGATTGTTTTGCACGTGACTCAAAATCCGTTTGGCCAGATCCACGGCACTTTCTTTTTTTGATCCCGATCCCAGAAGAATTGCCAGCAACTCCGCATTGCTTAACGCTTCTGTCCCTTTATTGATCATTTTCTCCCTTGGCCTGTCCTCCACAGCCCATCTCTTGATTCCGAAAGGCATCTCAGTCCCTGAACCCTCTATGCAATCCCTTACCGTCATCCTTTTATCCTTCATATTGTTTTTTTATTTAATCATAAAATACACAAAAAGAAACACAAAGGTAATATAATATAAATAATTAAAAAATAAACGTTGAAAAAAAAAGAGAGTGAACAAATCGCCCACTCTCTTTTCAAATATTTTCTTTTAAAAGACTCAAAATCGCCCTAAGAAAATTTATCTTACGCGTTCGGCGTATGATCCATCTCTAGTATCCACTTTTATCTTTTCACCAACCTCGATGAACAACGGAACCCTAACCGTTGCCCCAGTCTCAACTGTTGCCGGTTTTAACGTATTGGTAGCTGTATCACCCCTCAATCCTGGCTCTGTATATGTCACTTCCAAAATAACGTGTGTAGGCATGTCTGCATATAATACGGTTTCGGATTCAGCGTGGGAAACAACGTCTAATATATCACCCTCTTTCATGAATTCAACGCCGTTGATGCATTCTCCATTAATAAAAATCTGTTCGTAGGTTTCAACGTTCATAAAGTTGTAACCCATATCATCTTTGTAAAGATATTGATAAGGTCTACGTTCGATGCGGACTTCTTCAATTTTAACACCAGCATTAAAAGTACGATCCAGAGTACGACCTGTTACGACGTTTTTTAGCTTTGTGCGAACAAATGCAGCACCTTTGCCTGGTTTCACATGTAGAAACTCTGTAATGAAAAAGTATTGGCCATCGATGTCGAGGCACATTCCATTTTTAATATCAGCTGTTGTTGCCATATTCTATTGTCTAATATATTGATTATCGATTATTTCACTTTTTCCGAAAAGGAGGTGCAAATATCAGCAAAATCTATAGAACTAGCAAGCTTTGATTTGAAAAGCTGGTGTAAAGGCCTTTATATATTGTGCTTAAAATCCTGAAGTTTGTCAATAAAATCCTGAATAGTCAAAAAAAAATAGCTTTAGGTTGTAAATTGAAAAAATAAATCCTACTTTTGCAGGCCGAAAATGGATATAAATAAATACAAAATACAAGAACTTCTATGAAGAGGACATTTCAACCATCAAACAGAAAAAGAGCGAATAAACATGGTTTTCGCTCCAGAATGGCAACGGCAAACGGTCGTCGCGTTTTAGCTAATCGCCGTGCGAACGGTCGTAAGAAATTAACCGTTTCAGATGAAGAGCGTTTGAGAGGATAATTTTTTGTATTGCAACAAAATATAAAAAGTAAAGATCGCAAAGTCTTTACTTTTTTTGTTTTTATGACTTAACCTTAAGTTTGTTTTTTTTCGTACTTTTGAATTTCGAAAAAATTGATCACTTATGAGCGATGCTCTTAAACAAATTCTCAAGAATCTGTTGATTTTTGCGGTTATACTGATCGTACTTATTATTATTGTGCTAGCTGCCTTAAATAAGTATACACGTCATGATTCAGTCATTACAGTTCCTGATGTGACAACTTTGACAGTTGACGTTGCGACTCCTTTTATCGAGAGAAAGAATCTACGGTACAAGGTCGTTGATTCTATTCGCGTGAAGACACAACCTCCCGGTGCCATTCTGGAGCAAAAACCGTCTCCGGGAGCACATGTTAAGGAAAATAGAATTATATTTTTGACCATTAATGCATTTTCAGAAGAAAAAATCGTCATTCCCGATGTGAAAGATTGTTCACAACGTCAAGCAGTTGCCACATTGGAAGCATCCGGTCTACATGTACTTGATGTTCAATTTGTCCCTTCTGAATTCAGGGATTTGGTTTTGGGCGTAAGATATAACGGCAAAGAGATTACGGCCGGCTTTAGATTGCCTAAAGGATCTTCTGTTACACTGATTGTAGGACAAAGTTCATCTGAAGGAGTACTTTTAATACCGAGCATAAAAGGACTTTTTCTGGATGAAGCCATAGATTTGGCCCATTCTAAAAGTCTGAA
>JALNXZ010000127.1 GCA_023230125.1 Bacteroidales bacterium
TTTCACATGGTAAAAAAGCCGGTGAAATCAACTACATTTTTTGTTCTGACGCAAGGATTCTAGAGGTAAACAATCAATATCTGCACCACGACTATTATACGGATATCATCACTTTTGACTACTCAGGGCAAGTCAAGATTTCAGGCGATATATACATTGGTATTGAAACAGTTGAATCCAATGCCAGAATGATTGGTCTTTCTTATGACTCCGAACTGAAAAGAGTCATCATTCATGGTATTCTTCATCTTTGTGGATTTAAAGATAAAACACCTGAAACCGAAATAATAATGCATCAGAAGGAAGATGAAGCATTAAAAATATATATTTAGAATCCTGTATATCAATATTATATAAATAATGAAGTTTAATTTCGACGTCATAGTGATCGGGGCAGGACATGCAGGCTGTGAAGCTGCGTCGGCGGCAGCCAATCTAGGGTCCCAGACCTTACTGATCACAATGGACATGAACAAAATAGCACAGATGAGCTGCAATCCTGCCATCGGAGGCATTGCAAAAGGTCAGATTGTGCGTGAGATTGATGCACTCGGTGGACAAACAGGAATTGTAACCGACAAGACCGCTATTCAATTTCGTATGTTGAATCGATCAAAAGGTCCAGCCATGTGGAGTCCAAGGTCACAAAGCGACCGACAAAAATTTATTCTCACCTGGAGAGAGACCCTTGAAAACACTGATAATCTTTACATCTGGCAAGATACAGCCAAGAGCTTTTTCTTTGAAAACGGGGCAGTGACGGGTGTAAAAACAACGATGGATGTGGAGTTTCATGCCAAATGTGTTGTCCTTACGACAGGGACCTTCCTAAACGGCTTGATCCATATCGGACGGACACAATTTTCAGGTGGGCGAATGTCAGAACCTGCTTCAATTGGATTAACCGAACAATTGAGAAATATCGGTTTCACAACAGACAGGATGAAAACAGGAACACCAGTCCGTATTGACGGAAGAAGCGTTCACTTCGATGAAATGGAAGAGCAATTGGGTGAAAATGACTTTCATAAATTCTCCTATCTAGACTTTAAACCGCGTCAACTCAAACAAAGAAACTGCTGGATATGTTTTACCAATGAGAATGTTCATGACATTTTACGCAACGGGTTGTCTGATTCACCTCTTTTTAATGGACAAATTAAAAGTATTGGTCCCCGGTATTGCCCCAGCATAGAAACCAAGATTTTCACTTTTGCCGATAAAACCTATCACCAATTGTTTCTCGAACCAGAAGGAGAAACCACCTGGGAATATTATCTCAATGGATTTTCTTCTTCTCTACCATTGGAGATACAATTGAATGCGTTAAAGGAAATTCCTTGTTTCCGTGATGTACATATTTATCGTCCTGGCTATGCCATCGAGTATGACTATTTTGACCCTACCCAACTCAAACACACGCTTGAAACCAAGTTGATAAAGAACCTGTTTTTTGCCGGTCAAATCAATGGAACTACTGGTTATGAAGAAGCCGCAGGTCAAGGAATCATTGCAGGAATCAATGCACATCAGAACTGCTCAAATGCAGTGCCATTCATTTTAGCACGGGACGAGGCATATATTGGCGTATTAATCGATGATTTGGTCACAAAAGGGGTTGATGAACCATACCGGATGTTCACATCCAGAGCAGAGCATCGAATTCTTTTACGGCAGGATGATGCAGACGTGCGTTTGACAGAAAAGGCTTATCAGCTCGGTTTGGCCAAATCTGACCGCTATCAGCTTTTAAAAGACAAAAAAAAACAGATAGACAACCTACTCCATTTTTGTAACAACTATTCCATCAAAGCCAAATACATCAATGACGCTTTGGAGGAACTTGACACGACACCATTGAAACAAGGCGTGAGATTGACAGATCTTCTGCTCCGCCCACAGTTAAATTTCGAGAATCTCCAAGAATATATTCCTGCACTTAAAAGTGAACTTGAAAAAATAACAGATAGGAAAGAAGAGACTATTGAAGCTACAGAAATACGTATTAAATATCAAGGCTATATTGAAAGAGAAAGAGGGATCGCTGATAAAATACATCGACTCGATAATATCCTGATTGTAGACAAATTTGACTACCAAAACATTCATACACTTTCTATTGAAGCCAGACAAAAATTGAGCAGGATTCAACCTGAGACCATTGGGCAAGCCAGCAGAATTCCTGGAATTTCGCCGAATGACATCAACATACTGCTCGTATTATTAGGGAGATAGATCAATTGTTCCACGTGGAACATTAAAATAAAGACCATGATGACAGAAGACATTAAAAACTCCATCCGGAATATTCCGGATTTTCCAATTAAGGGTATCCAGTTCAAAGACATAACGACAGCTTTGAAGGATGGAAAAATTCTGCATAAGATAGCAGAAGAAATGTATGACCTATACAAAAACAAAGGAATAACAAAAATTGTAGGCATCGAATCAAGAGGCTTTATCATGGGAGCAATACTCGCAGAGAAATTGGGTGTAGGGTTTGTTCCCATCCGTAAAAAAGGGAAACTGCCTGCAGAGACCAATGCCGTATCCTACGAAAAAGAATATGGCATTGATGAAATTGAGATGCATAAAGATGCGTTAATACCTGAAGATGTCGTTTTGGTTCATGATGATTTACTTGCCACAGGTGGTACCATGTTGGCGGCAGAAAAATTAATCAGGCAATTCGGTATCAAAGAATTATATATTCACTTTATCATTGAGCTGGATGAATTAAAAGGCAGGGAACTATTTGAAAATCCGGGAAAGGTTGAATCCATGGTCCATTTCTAAACGGTATAAAAACCAATACATGAAAAGCCTCTACCCTATTTCTGGAGCTCTTCAGGAGCAGTTGGACAGAATACCTGAAAATCCCGGGGTCTATCAATATTTTGATGAAGCCGGGACAATCATCTATGTGGGTAAGGCGATAAATCTTAAAAGGCGTGTTCATTCCTATTTTCTCAAAGACCATGAGGATTCACCCAAAACACGAATTCTTGTCAAAAAGATTCGAGACTTGAAATATATTGTCGTCGAAACAGAAGAAGACGCACTTCTATTAGAAAACAATCTCATCAAGGAATTTCACCCAAGATATAATGTCTTATTAAAAGATGACAAGACATACCCAAGCATTTGCATCAAAAAAGAGAACTTCCCAAGAATCTTCCAAACAAGGAACATTGTTCACGACGGATCTGAATATTTCGGTCCATATAGTTCAATACCGATGGTCAGGACCATGCTTGATCTGATCAAAAAAATCTATCCAATCCGAAACTGTAAACTTCCACTGCTTGAAAGTGCCATCAAACAGGGGAAATACAAAACCTGTCTTGAATATCAAATCAAGAAATGTTATGGTCCATGTGAAGGATTGCAAAGTGAAAAGGAATACAATGATAATATTCAGCAAATCAGGGAAATATTAAAAGGGAACATCCGATCTATCAGCAAGCTGCTTCTTGACAAAATGCAGGCACTAGCCAAAGGGCTGCAGTTTGAAGAAGCACAGAAAATCAAGGAAAAATACGAATTGATCGAACAGTACAGAAGCAAATCAGCCATCGTCAATTCAGGTTTACACAATATAGAAGTATTCTCTTTTGACGAGACCGAACAATCGGCCATCATCAATTACCTCTATCTCGTAAACAGCTGTATTGTCAGAGGGATGACCTTTGAATATAAAAAACGGTTAGAGGAGGAGAAAGAGGCCTTGTTGAGTACTGCTATTTATGAAATGCGACACCGATTCAACAGTCATGCAAAAGAAATTATCGTTCCATTTCTCCCAGAAGTGGTTTTGGAAAATGTGACGTTTACAGTACCTCAGAGAGGTGATAAGAAAATTATTCTTGATTTCTCACACCAAAATGTCAGGCAATATAAGTTTGACATGCTCAAACAACAAGAAAAGCTGAATCCAGAACAGCGTACTACACGCATATTAACTACGGTCAAAAAGGATTTGAACCTTCATGAATTACCTCGCCACATAGAGTGTTTTGATAATTCAAACATACAAGGAAGTTTTCCGGTTTCTTCATGTGTGGTCTTCAAGAATGCCAAACCCTCCAAGAAAGAATATCGACATTTCAACATTAAGACAGTTGAAGGACCTGATGATTTTGCTTCCATGGAAGAAGTGCTGAAAAGGCGATACCGAAGACTGTTGGAAGAAGGTCAAACTTTGCCGCAATTGGTCATTGTCGATGGAGGAAAAGGGCAGTTGTCATCAGCAGTAACAGCCTTAAAATCAGTAGAAGTCTTTGACAAATTACAAGTGATAGGAATCGCAAAAAATCTGGAAGAACTCTTTTTCCCCTTTGACCCGGTTCCGTTGTATTTGGATAAAAACTCTGAAACACTAAGACTTATCCAACAATTAAGGGATGAAGCACATAGATTTGGTATCGCACACCACCGAAAAAGACGCAGTAAGAACCAGATCCTTTCAGAACTGGACGAAATACCAGGTATTGGAAAAAGGGCGAAGACACTACTTTTAAAACAATTCAAAAGTGTCAAACAAATCAGGGAAGCGAATAGAGAAGACATCGAAAAGATAGTCGGGAAATCCAAAGCAGAGAAAATAATCGTATTTTTGCACTCAAAGAAAGTGAATGAATGAGAGCAGTCATACAAAGGGTGTCCAAGGCCAGTGTTGAAATTAAAGGACAAATTAACGGGAGCATTGAACAGGGCCTACTCGTCCTAATTGGAATCGAAGACGCTGATAATCAAGATGATATTGAATGGCTTGCCAAAAAAATCATTCAACTCCGTATCTTCAGCGATGAAGCAGGGTTAATGAATAAGTCCATCCTCGACATTAACGGCAACATATTATTAATCAGTCAATTTACGTTGTTTGGACAAACAAAGAAAGGAAACAGGCCCTCCTTTATCAGAGCCAGCAAACCAGACATTGCCATTCCTCTCTATGAAAACTTCTTTAAAGAACTGAGTTCCTGTCTTGGAAAAGAAGTACAAACCGGAATTTTCGGTGCAGACATGCAAATTTCACTCATCAATGACGGACCCGTAACCATCATGATTGACACCAAAAATAAAGAATAAATGACTCTAGAAGAAGCTCAAAAAAAAGTAGACGAATGGATCAAGACCTATGGTTTGCGTTACTTCAGCGAACTTACCAATATGGCCATTCTCACCGAAGAAGTTGGTGAAGTTGCACGCATCATGGCGCGCA
>JALNXZ010000128.1 GCA_023230125.1 Bacteroidales bacterium
CCCTTTTTGCAGCTTTCGGAAGTGCCATTGACAATCAGGAAGACTCGGCGCAATTCACCATGCCACTCACCATTGTTGTTCTCTTTGCCCTTTATGCTGGGATGTACAGTGCTTCAAATCCAAACGGGCCTCTGGCCATGTGGTGTTCCATGATTCCATTCACCTCTCCCATTGTCATGATGGTTCGTCTGCCATTCGGCGTACCGTTTTGGCAATTGTTGGTCTCTTTCGGACTTTTGGTCATCACCTTCATACTGACCACCAAAATTGCTTCGAAAATTTACCGGACAGGAATCCTGATGTATGGGAAAAAACCGAGCTATAAGGAATTATGGAAATGGCTGACTTATAGAAATTAAAAAAAATTAGATAATCAATTTCTTTTGCAAAGTTTATTGGTTCTTATAAATCAACAAATTCCATGTATCTTTGCATCTGTGAATTGAACTCTTATAGAGGTCATCTTGTTAGACAACAAAATATATCCTATGAACGAAACGGAAAGACTGGTTAAAGCAATCATAGAAGGCATTCAAGAAAGGAAAGGGAAACGGATCACCGTTGTTAATATGACAAAGATAGAGGCTATTTGTCGCTACTTTGTTATTTGCGAAGGAACCTCCAACACACAGATATTGGCCATTGAAGACTCTGTAAAAGATTACGTGAAAAAACATGTTGATTCAAAGCCCTTTGCAGAAGACGGTTTAAACAACGCTTTATGGATTGTTATGGATTATGGTGAAGTGATGGTACACATCTTTGAGCGTGAAGCCAGAGCTTTTTATGATTTGGAGCACCTTTGGTCAGATGCCAAATTGTCAGACATTCCAGATATGGAATGATTTATGCAGAATATACTATACCCGGACTTTTCCGGAAAAAACGATTATATTTTTAAAGATGGAAAAAAAACCTTTGAAAAAAGAAAATAAAACTCCTCAGTTTCATATAAACATATACTGGATTTATGCCTTAATTTTCGCAGGCATTTTGGCTGTTTCCTTTTTCAGCAACAAGGAAACCGTCAAAGAAGTTTCCATGACAGAACTTGAAAAGTATGTCAAGAATGGCTGGGTCGAAAAGATGGTTGTACAAAAACAAAAAGATATTGTAGAGGCCTATATCAATGACACTTCTTTTGTCTCCGTTTTCGGTAAAGAAACGCAAAAAGTAAAGGGAGCAAAAGTCATTACCACCATCCCTTCTGCAGACAGATTTGATTCTTTTGTCCGTACAGCCAAGGAACAATACGGGTATAACGGAGACGTTAACTATAAGGAGAACAGGGATCTTCTAATGACCATCCTGATCAATATTCTTCCTTTCATAATTCTGATCGCTCTGTGGATTTTCATCATGAGAAGAATGTCCGGAGGTGGCGCAGGGGGTGCAGGAGGAGGTGCAGGAGGTGTATTCAGCGTTGGAAAATCCAAAGCGAGACTTTTTGACAAAGGGACAGACAGTCGCGTGACCTTCAAAGATGTTGCCGGATTAACCGAAGCAAAACAAGAAGTGGAAGAAATTGTTGCATTCCTTAAAAATCCTTCCAAATACACCGAATTGGGTGGTAAAATCCCTAAGGGAGCCTTACTGGTTGGCCCTCCGGGAACGGGTAAGACGCTTTTAGCCAAGGCCGTTGCCGGTGAAGCGGATGTTCCTTTCTTCTCTCTTTCCGGTTCAGACTTTGTTGAGATGTTCGTTGGCGTAGGCGCCTCACGCGTTCGTGACCTCTTCCGTCAGGCCAAGGAAAAAGCGCCATGTATTGTTTTTATCGATGAAATCGATGCAGTGGGCCGTGCCCGCGGAAAGAACCCGAATATGGGAGCCAACGATGAGCGTGAGAATACCTTGAACCAGTTATTGACAGAAATGGACGGTTTCGGCTCCAACAGTGGCGTCATTATTCTCGCAGCCACCAACCGTGCAGACATTCTTGACAAAGCCCTACTACGTGCAGGTCGTTTTGACAGACAAATCAATGTCGATTTACCGGACATCAATGAACGCCGTGAAATATTCAATGTTCATTTACGTCCCATTAAAATAGATGAAAGCGTCAATCCTGAATTCATGGCCCGTCAGACCCCTGGTTTCTCAGGTGCAGATATTGCCAACGTATGTAATGAAGCGGCATTGATAGCAGCTCGAAAAAATAAGAACATGGTCCAGAAACAAGACTTTCTGGATGCCGTTGACCGTATCATCGGTGGTTTAGAAAAGAAAAACAAAATCACCACCATTTCAGAGCGTAAGGCCATCGCTGTTCATGAAGCCGGACACGCCACTTTGAGCTGGTTGTTGGAATTTGCACATCCCTTGGTAAAAGTAACCATTGTACCTCGTGGAAAGGCACTGGGTGCAGCCTGGTACCTCCCTGAAGAACGTCAGCTTACCACCAAAGAACAGATGCTGGACGAAATGTGTTCCACACTGGGCGGTCGAGCCGCTGAAGAGCTTTTCCTGGGACATGTTTCAACCGGTGCTTTAAATGACCTGGAACGGGTAACCAAGCAAGCATACGCCATCGTTGTTTACTATGGTATGAGCATTAGCCTGAACAATATCAGCTATTTTGATTCATCAGGCTCTTCTGAGTTTTCTTTTTCAAAACCATACAGCGAAAAAACAGCCGAAGCCATTGACAAAGAAGTCAAGACTCTTGTCGCAGAACAATATGACCGTGCCAAATTCATTTTGTCTGAAAACAGCACTAGCCACAACAAACTGGCAGACTTGCTGGTGGAACGTGAGGTGATTTTTGCCGAAGACCTTGAGAAAGTGTTTGGAAAACGTCAGTGGACATCCCGCACAGAAGAGATATTTGAAGCGCAAAAGAAACAAGATGCAGATATTGCCTTGGCAGCAATGAACAGTGGAAATACCTTACCTGAAGAAAAGACGGATCCTATTTTGCCTGAAACAGCAGAAGTTGAAGAAGAAAAAGCCGAAAACAGAAAAGAGAAAACCGAAGATCAATGAAAAATTTCATCATTCGAAGCTTATCAGGAATCATCTATGTAGCCCTTATCAGTTGGGCCATCCTATTCGGTGCCTATTCTTTTTCTCTGCTTTTTGCCATCATAACAGGTCTTTCCTTATGGGAATTCTATACCATACTTGAAAAAAATGGAGAGGCAAAAATAGACAAACCCATTGCAACAATTGGAGGGGTATACCTATTTGTTTCAGGTTTTCTTTGGTTCGCGGACATCATATCTGTCAAATATATTGCCCTATGGTTCATCATCATGATCTATCTGTTGATACGTGAACTTTATACAAAAGACATTCATGCTGTCAGGGATATTGCATACACTTTTTTCGGACAGATTTATATCGCACTGCCATTCATGTTTTTGAGCAGGATAGGTTTTCACGCCAGTGAGATGGGAAATGTTGTTTACAATCCGATTTTGCTGATGTCGTTTTTTGTACTGATTTGGGTATCAGACACCGGTGCTTATATGATAGGATCCAATTTCGGCAAACACAGGTTGTTTGAACGAATTTCTCCCAAGAAGTCCTGGGAAGGTTTTTTTGGTGGCGTTTTCTTTGCAATTCTGGCATCTGTTATCATTTCAATGTTATTCCCTGGAAATCTGACAACAGCCGAATGGATAGGTTTTGGACTGATAACAGTGATCTTTGGCACTTGGGGCGATTTGGTTGAATCCATGATTAAACGCTCACTTAAAATCAAGGATTCCGGGAACATCATCCCCGGACACGGAGGTATGTTGGATCGGTTTGACAGCAGTATCCTTGCTGCTCCTGCCATTGTCATCTATTGTCTTTTCATACTTTAACAAATCATCAATAAACCTTTTTGTCGAAAGATAGTCCAATGTTTTTAGAAATAGTGCATGGAAAAGATTGATGAGAAAGAACTCATACAGATGTTTAGCGACGAAGATCAACGGCGCAAAGCTTTTAGTATTCTTGTAAAACAATACTCCGAAAGTTTGTATTGGCAGATCCGCAAGATGGTTCTTTGTCACGATGACGCCAATGATGTGCTACAAAACACCTTCCTCAAAAGCTGGGATAACCTCAGCCAGTTCAGGGGCGAATCCAAAATCTCAACTTGGCTGTTCCGCATTGCCATCAATGAAACATATACATTCTTAAACAAAGAGCGTCAAAGAAATCAATCGAATTTTACAGATTTGGAAGACGTTATGATCCAAAACCTGCAAAGTGATCCTTGGTTCTCAGGAGATGAAGTGGCGTTAAAACTTCAAGAAGCCATCATGACCCTACCCGACAAGCAGCGTCTTGTTTTTAACATGAAATATTATAACGACATGAAATATGAAGATATTTCTGAAGCTCTTGGCACTTCAGTAGGAGCTCTGAAAGCTTCTTATCACTATGCAGTAAAAAAAGTTGAAGCTTTTTTGTCTTTAGAATTATAGAATAACATTAAACCATCTATAAATTATTTAGTCAAACTAATACTTATAAAAACCACAGCAAATTCGGAGAGTATCAAAGAATTTTGGAGGACAGAAATATGGAACGAAACAAGATGCCATTTATTGAACCTGGTGACAGAACCGTTTTCAAAATGCCTAAAAATTACTTTAAAGATTTTGAGGCAACTTTGGAAGAGCGTCTGGATACTCTTGAAAAGGAAAAAGTTTCATCAAACGGGCTTTTACAGGTTCAAACAGAAGCTAAAAAATTCAAGTTCTCAATGGAGACGCACAGACCTATTTTATACATGGCCGCCATGTTTGTCTTATTGCTTTTCAGCATCAGCCTGATATTGAATCTATCATCCGACAAAACATCTTCTTCTTTAAGATTGTCTGCAGAAATTCAGACACCCTCTGCGGCTACTTCTGTACCCACCGCTGAAGATTATCTGATCAACTCTATCGGAACCTATGGAATTACTGAATATTATGTGGAATCTGAATATCTTAAATAAACGATAAATTGCAGAAACGATGAAACGATATATTTTCTTTTTAATTCTAGGCATTTTTACTGTAAGCACTTACGTTAAAGGTCAAAATAATGATGACAACTCACGTAAACAGCGTTGGGAAGAAATGAAAGTAAAACGTACCGCGTTTTATACAGAACGTATCGGTCTCACTGCTGAAGAAGCTCAAGCTTTCTGGCCGTTGTATAATGAGTTGCAGGAAAAGAAAGGCGAACTACACCGATCTATGTCAGCTCAATTCCGCAATTCCAAGAGAAATG